>NZ_JAKDLJ010000164.1 GCF_030452865.1 Pseudorhodobacter sp. | reverse complement strand
CGTGGCTAAACCGGGTCTGCCGACCACGCCAATATCGCCAAACCATCCGCCTTGCCTTTGGGCTCCGACAACAACGAATACCGCTCTGCCGCCGCAACGGTTCGCGCTATAGTTGCGCATCCGGGGCAATGGCGACCCTGACCGCGCAATGGCAGCGCGTCGGCCCCACCATATTTGTGAGGACCGACCAATGACCGCGACCCTTTCCCCTGACGACAATCCCCCGACCTTGCCCGCCGCCGGGACGCTCTATGGCCTGCCCGAACTGGCCGAGGCGGTCGCCAACGCAATCCGGCTTGAAGAAAAACACCGCGCCCTGATTGAACGGCTTGAATCCGCAATTTTGAGACAGTCGCAGGAGGCCGCTGACAGCGCGCGCCGTGCCGGTTTCGGTAAGATCGACGCGCAGAACGCCGGAACCAAGATGGACGTGAAGGTTCGGAATGATGTGCGCAAGATTTCTGAGGATGACCGCTGGACGATCCTCCGCCAGCTTGACGCGCTGGCCTCGGGCCTTTCGGCCTCTGACTCTCTTTGGGCCTCGCCAGTCGTCGCACTTGCCCGGATGGGCCTTGGAACCGATAAACGCACGAACCATATGGCGCAGCTATCCGGCGCTGGCCCGGCAGAGTTGAAGACGGCGGCGATGCTGGCCGCTGCTACGCTGGATCGCGTTCTGGGTGCCAGTGTCGCAAGCCTGCTGGATCGGATGCCCGCGAAGCAGCGGATCGCATCGCCGCAGGAACTAGCGGATCGCCTGATTGGTGATGATGTGCGGCAGGCGCGCGCGGCCATCGCGGCAATTAAGCAGGCGCACCAGCGCGCCCTGAATGCTGATCGTGAGTTCGCATCTGGCCGCCGGAACGCAACGGCTCGGATTGCTTCGGCACTGGCGGAGCGTGACAGCGCAATGAACGCGGGCGCGGCGGTGGAGGCGGAATGATGAATATTGTCTGGTCGCAGCGCATCGCTGACGCTTACCCGACCCTGTTTCCGCGCCGCCTTCGACAGGCCCATATGGCGCTTGTTACCTGGGCCGAGGAAAGCAACCCGGATGGATGGCCCACACCTTCGGATGTTGACCGCTTTGCCAAGCTCTATCGTGTGTCGCGCGGCCCGCTTGGCGGTCTGGTCGGAATGTTGTCGCGCCAGCCCCTTATGGACCGCCGTGCGGTCTGGGTCGATGCCGTCCGCGACCCCGACAAGGCGACGCCGCACCTAATCCGCCAGCACGACCGCGCCGTGATCCGGGCCTTCGGATGGTTCTGCGCCACGACCGATCTGGGATGGCTGAAATTGCGCAGGCCCGTCCTGCATTGACCCTCTGACCGTTCGGCAAGAGGGTGGCGTGGAAGCGCAGCATGTGATGCCAGAAAACAAGCCTGCGCGGGGATAACCGTCGCAGGCCTTTTCGGGGTGAGTGAAGTGAGCTGAATAATCTTTTCTTGATACCGTCTTCCTGAGCGCGCAAACTACCCCCTGTATGGGTGGCGGCAGTGGGCACAACATAAGGGGGCAGAGATGAGGTTTTCCGAGATTTTCGGGATCGGGCTAGAGCAGCCGCAACTTGATTTCGTAGACATTGAACCTGACCGCGATACTCCGCTCTTTATAGACCCATTTGCTATCTCGCTGAAGGGAGACGCATGGTCTGAGATTTGCCATAGTCACATTTCGCATTTCTTCCAGACCGCTCTGGACCACATTCGAGCAGGACGCGACCAGCAGGCGCGCCTGATGTTGAATGGCCTAAGCGAGCCGAATGAAACGTGCCTTGGCCTTTCGCAAGGCGCTCCGGCTGGAAGGGGCGTTGGGGGGAGACAAGCATTTGATCTTTATGAAAGCCTCGCAGCGTCACAGGCCGCGCGAACCGGATTGTTGGAAGAACTCGCGGAGTGCGATCTTTTCGTGCCCGGAATTGGAAGTGATAAGATTTCAGACATAACGACAAACATCATCCGACGACCTTTGATCGAATACACCCAAGCGCAGTGCGCGCTGCATAGCATTCCGTTGAGAGGTGAATATCCCTCCGGACGTTACTGGGATATGGACGCTGGGGCTTGGAGACAAGAATATGTCCGGCTGCCTGTCGTAGCCCAAAAGCGATTAATCTTGGTTCCGAAATATACTGTGCGCCGAAAAATGGCACTCGACTCCCAAGAGTTTTACTCGCAGCATATTCTAAATTTTATCCAGCAAGAAGAATTTGAACGTAGGTCGCCTTTAGTTCGAGTTTTGGCGAGTGGTGAGCGGCGTCCACCAACCAAAAAAAAGTTGAAGGAACATTTCCCGTTTTCCAAAGATTTTGTTGCCCGATTTTCCGAGGCGCACCCAGAGGTTTTGGAAAACTATAAGCGCTTTTATTCCGGGATCGAAGGTGCGCAAGGGCCGCTTCGGCACGAGGAGTTTGACAGTGATTTCGATGAGGGTATGTTTGCCAGAGCTTTGTCTGCTTCTCTACCGAACATTCCTCCCGGAAATGCTGATGCTGATCGTTACCATACCTTTATTATGGGAGCGCTAGAGTTTATTTTTTGGCCGAACCTGATCTACCCAAAGAAAGAATATGAGGTAAATGAGGGTCGTAAGCGGATCGACGTGGTTTACACCAATGCTGCGCAAGATGGGTTCTTTTGGCGAGCACACACAGCACACGACATCGCCTCCCGTCTGATTATGGTCGAGTGTAAGAATTATAGTAAAGACCCTGTCAATCCTGAGTTTGACCAACTATCTGGTCGTTTCGGAGCGAACAGAGGGCAGCTAGGATTGCTGCTGTATAGAAATGTCGACAACTATGATCGCCTTTGTGCCCGTTGCCGCGACACTGCACAAGATGGGCGAGGCTTTATGATCGCGTTGGGAGACCAGCAGGTTATCGAGTTTCTTGATCTGATTGCCGATGGCCAAAGGACTGCCATCGACGCCCGCTTGCAGGCGATCTTTAATCGGCTGATAGGGTAGACTGGTCGTGCCGGGGATAGACTTAGCGAGTTGCTCGGAGTATCTCCTGCTGGAACATTTGCGGAACAAGGGGTGCGACGTGACAGAGGCAGTTAGGTTTGCGAAGCGATATGGTGACGTGGCCGATGCCAAATCGGATGGTGTGACCTATACCCCTCGTGCGCTTGCTGATTTCGTCGCTGGTCGCGTAGTGTCCGCTGCCGTGCCAGTGTGTGGGCGCGCCGCCCGCATCCTCGATCCCGCCGTTGGACATGGCGAGTTGCTTCTCGCCCTCTTAGACCGGCTTGAAGGACCTGTTGAGGTCTACGGATTTGAAACTGACCCATTGGCACTGGCAGAGGCGCGCGCGCGTCTATCGAAGGAATATCCCGAGGCGGTCTTAAGTCTCCGCCTTGGCAGTTTCCTTGACCACGTTCTTGACGACTTCGCGGGGGGCCTATTCGGCGTTGCGAGCCCCTATGACCTGATTATTGCAAATCCGCCCTATGTTCGGACCCAGATAATTGGGGCTGACCGTGCCCAACAACTCGCCCAACAGTTCGGGTTGACCGGGCGCGTTGATCTTTACCACGCATTCCTCCTCGGGATGGCAAAGGTTCTGGCACCAGACGGGGCGGCGGGTTTTATCGTATCGAACCGATTTATGACGACAAAGGGCGGCGCATCCGCTCGCGCCGGGATGGTGACAAACCTTCGCCTGCGAGAAGTGTATGACTTGGGCGACACCAAGTTATTTGACGCGGCGGTTCTACCTGCCGTGTTAATTGCGCGTGGACCCGAGGCCGAACCTTCTGTGTCTTCCTTCTTGTCGATCTACCAGACTAAGGCAGACCCGTCGCACACTGCTGCTGACCCTATTGCCGCGCTTGGGCACAACGGGGCGGTGGCTCTTCCAGACGGAAGGACCTTTCTCGTGCAGCACGGGACGCTAGACACCGGCGGCGATCCTGCCGGGGTGTGGCGGCTCGCTTCGGCTGGCGTTGAAAGCTGGCTCGCGACCGTTGCGAAGCACACTTGGGGCACCTTTCGAGAAATTGGCAAAACAAGGGTCGGCATAAAGACCTGTGCTGACAAGGTTTTCGTGCCAAAAAGTTGGGACCGCGAACTTGAATTGCACCGTCCCCTGACGACCCACCACACGGCGCAGCGTTTCCGGCCCGAACCACCCAACCGCAAGGTCCTTTATCCGCACCACCTCGTTGATGGACGAAAACAGACGGTCGATTTGGCGGAATACCCAGCAAGCCGGGCCTATCTTGAAGAACATCGCGAGACGCTTGAAGGCCGTAGGTATGTGATCGAGGCAGGGCGGCAATGGTATGAAATCTGGGTGCCACAGAATCCGGCTGATTGGCCCGCGCCCAAGCTCGTTTTCCGTGACATATCGGAACAGCCCACTTTCTGGATGGACCTAGAGGGCACTGTTGTGAACGGGGATTGCTACTGGCTGACAGGTGACGAAGACCTCCTCTGGCTCGCCCTTGGCGTCGCAAATTCGACCTTTATTGAGCGGTTCTATGATCTCCGCTTTAACAACAAACTTTACGCGGGAAGGCGGAGGTTTATTACGCAATACGTCGAGCAGTTTCCCGTTCCTGATCCGACCAGCAGCACCGCGCGCGCAATTGTTGCCGCTTGCCGCGTTCTCTACGCCCGACTGGCCGATGGCCCCGATCCCACGTTGGAACGCCAAATTGACGAAATGGTTTGGACCGCTTTTGGACTACCTGTCGAAGAAATCTGAGGGCAATGGAATTTGGAGCTTTTTGTTTAGAATCTTCCCGCCAAATTGCGGAAAGCGATTAAAAAAACTCTCGCCTGTTGTCAGATAAATGTGCGTGAGTGTCACCTCCGCCCCATCTGTTTTCGCGTAGAACAGTGCATACCGAACATCGCAGTGGCGGACCTGTGTTCCGGCGATTTGCGGCACGTCGAGCGGCTCCTCGCTGGCTGGTCGAACCAAACCCAGGTCGATAGTTGGCGAGGTCTGTAACTTGACCTCTAATAATTGATTCCGAACGTCTGGGAAGCGCCCATCGTCGCGGTAATCCGCATAGCCTAGAAGTTCGCAGACGATGCGGTGAAGGGCCGCGCCGCGATTGCGCTCCTGATCCCAACCAGCATCGGCAAAAGACCGACCGACCGCTCTGCGAAGCCGGTCGAAGACCTCGCCAATCGGTAACAATAGACCGTGGGCTGGATGGTCTATTGGGCTGACGTGTTCGGCAAGGTTTGCCCCGGCCCGGGTGTGCGGCAGAAGCGCGTCGGTGTCGGCTGGCGAGATAAGTTCTTCGGTTGCGTCGCCCGGCACCAACCGCGCCTGATACTTCTGGGTAAGGGTTCCGGTGGTGTCTAGCTGCGCAAGTTCCTCGCCGTTGACCACCTTGACGCGCGAAATCTGATCCGACTCATCGACGCGCAAGAGCACATAGCGGCGCGTTGGTGATAGCTCCTCGTTCCATACTTGGAGGTTGTTTGCCTTCTGCGCATAGGTGTCGAACATCTGACCGACAAAGCGAGGCTGCGTCTTTTTGAAACTCGGGGGGACGGGATAACCTAGCGCGCGGCAGACGTGTTCCTTGACCACTTTCGAGCGGGTTCGTAGTGCGAGGCCTGCTAAGCTGACCCCGCGCAACCGGGCGTCGAGTAGCGACTCAAGTTCGGGAGTGGGAACCCACAATGCTGGGTCGCCAATCTCGATTGGATCGTAGATTGACAACCCACTTGCCGCTATCGCTTGGCTGTAATCCCTGCCCATTCGCCGCCCCCAATCACCTGCTTTTCGCGATGAATAGCAGCGGGGCGGTATTTGTGCCAGTTTCTAATGGGTTGCCAGATCGGCGCGCGGGCTACCGTGGCACCGCGACATGCGATGGAAAGCAGCGCCGAGCCTTACGCGCGCCTTACTCTTCCGCCTTACGCGAGAATTTTTGAAAATAAAAAAGCCCTCTAAGGCGTTGACCTTAAAGGGCTTATCTTGGCTCCGGCGGTAGGGATCGAACCTACGACCAATTGATTAACAGTCAACTGCTCTACCGCTGAGCTACGCCGGAACACATGGGGTGTATAGCCGGGGTTTGGTGGGGCGTCCAGAACCTTTCCTATCTTTTTCGTGGAAAGTGGCGGCTAGGCGTTGGCAGTGTGCAATCACGTTCAGCGGCAGGATGCACCGGGGCCGGAACGGCAAAAATCCTGAGGTTCTTCAAGTGGATCCAATGAAACATCAGCCGCAACCAAGCCGGCAACCGACGGCGCGTTTCCTGTGCTCGCATGCGCCAAACATAACACAATTCGATCGCTTCTTGCTCAACACCTCGCGCCATCACCGCTATAAGCTAAGATTTCCTGGTGCTGGCGCGCCGCTCCGGATTGGTTGCCTGCCGTGGTTCAAGTTCGCTGGCCGCGTTTAGCGGCCGCTCTGGTTCAGAGTACAGTGATCGTCGCTTTTTCGTCGGCTTTGAACGCTCCGCGGCGCGACGTTCATCATTCCCTGCAATCGGATGCAGATGCAAAATCGAACAAAAGACAGGTTGCAAGCGGTCCGACCAAGGCCTTTTGACGTTCGCCTTATCCTGATGACTATTGTGCCAACAGCTATGTGGGCGGTGAGGCTTTCACCGGCTTTGCCGTAACGTGTTGCGATGTCTCTGAACCCTTTCAGTTTTTCCAGGAGGTATTCAATCGGTTGGCTGGAAGATGAATGCGCAGCAATCGCTGACAAGCGGCTGCCGCCTCCGATAGATGTCGCTCTCGAATTCAGCGGGGAAACGCCGGTCAGATTTGGCCGGAATGGCGGCTTCGATCCTGGCATTTGTCAGCGCCTGACGCAGCCAATTCGCGTCAAATGCGCGCTCTGCAAGGAGTTTTCCGCATGCCAGCCCCGCACTCAAATCCGCCGTGCCGCGCAGCTCGTGCGCCTGCCCCGTTGCCGGACGAGGCATTTGACGCGCCAGGCAATGGGAAGCGACTGCGCAGCAATCTGTCGAGAGGAGGGTGTGGCGTGTTCAACACCGGCACCCTCGGCGAACGCAGTGAACACACGATGGAACGCAACTGCTTTCACCCACCTGCGGCACCGATTGCGCGCTAGTCATTCTTCGGTCATCCCACCGACGGTCTGCGATCGAGCGCGGATTGCCGTTTCAATTGCAAAAAGGTCTGATCCCAACACCGCATCGCATCGCGGCATGGTGGAAAACCGCTTCGTTCCGCCCGTGGACGGTTTATCCTGACGCCGCCATCGCATCCAACTGCGCGCGTAAACCTTCCAAATTATAGCCAAAACGCGCCGGGATGCCGATCAGATCATCTGTCGGCAGCTTTCCGGCATGGGCCAGCGCCCAAACGACCGAGGAACGGTTGCCAGAGGCGCAATACGCGAGCACCGGCCCGTTTGTTGCGGCAAGCGCATGTGCCTGCGCAGTCACATTCTCCATCGTCATCCCGCCACCGATCACCGGATTGGCG
>NZ_JAKDLJ010000163.1 GCF_030452865.1 Pseudorhodobacter sp. | reverse complement strand
GCGTCGGGACCGCAGGCAGATGCCAATGCTGACCATCCGTCAGAACATGCGCACCATTCGCGCCATCGGTGCAGGCCACGATTGCCACATCCTTCGCCGCCGCCTGCAAGGCCGCCTCGTAATCTGCGGTCTGATACATCGACAGTATCTCTGACCGATTGGCAAACAGCAGATCGACATCTTCCGCAATCATCCGACGAAACGCATCGCGATGCCGCTCCACGCAGAACGCATCGGACAGGGTGATCGACACCTTCCCACCCGCGCCCTTGCAAGCCGCAATCGCGCGTGCAAATGCCTGATGGCTTTCTGGCCCGTCAAAGCGGTAGCCTTCCAGGTAAATCCACTCGGCTTGCCGGATCTGCCGCTCATCAATATCAGAGGGCGTCAGAAACTCAGTCACCCCCAGATAGGTATTCATCGACCGCTCCCCATCCGGCGTCACCAAAGCGATGCAGCGCCCTGTTTACTGCGCTTCTTATTTCGGCGCCATGCGGGTATCATAGACTGCCCCTTGCGCGCGCATATCATGCGCGAAAATTCCGCCCAACTGGTCGTCCTTGACCTTGCCGATATAGGCCGTGCGCCCGCCCAGATGCGCCACACCCGCAATCGTATTGGCCGCCGACCCGCCGGAGATTTCCTTGGCCGGTCCGATCCGGCCATAAAGGTCAACCGCGCGGTCCATATCAATCAATTGCATGATGCCTTTGCCGATACCATTTGCGGCTAAAAACGCCTCATCCGCATAGGCCAACACATCCACCATAGCATTGCCGATGCCGACCACCTGAAACGTCTTCATATTGTCTTATCCTCATAAGGGCAGAGATCACGGATCGGGCATATCCCGCATTTGGGTTTGCGCGCGACACAGATATAGCGACCATGCAGGATGAGCCAGTGATGCGCGTGAAGCTGGAACTCGGCGGGCACATTGTCTTCAATCGCCCGTTCCACCGCATCCACATCGCGACCGGGGCAAATCCCCGTGCGGTTACCGATGCGAAAAATATGGGTGTCCACCGCCTGCGCGGGCATATGGAACCAAATGTTCAACACCACATTCGCGGTTTTGCGCCCGACACCGGGCAAGGATTGCAGCGCCGCACGGCTCGACGGCACCTCGTCGCCGAAATCATCGACCAATATCCGCGCCATTTTCATCACATTCCTGGCTTTGGTGCGAAACAGGCCGATGGTCTTGATCGCCTCCGTCAAGGCTTCCTCGCCCAGATCCAGCAACTTTTGCGGCGTGTCCACCGACGCGAACAAAGCCCGCGTTGCCTTGTTCACCCCGGCATCCGTCGCCTGCGCCGACAGCGCCACCGCGACCAGCAATGTATAGGCGTTGGTGTGGAACAATTCCCCCTGCGGCGCAGGCTCAATCGCCTGAAACCGGGAAAACACCGCAACCATGGTCTGATAGTCAAGCTGTTTTGCCATAGCCAACCTATGCCGAGTTTGCGCCTCTGCCACAAGGCTTTGCCGCCGCGAAATTGCGCAGGAAACGGGTCGCAACCCAACTGCGCCGGGTCTACTATCAACACAAAGAGGATGGACCGATGCCAAATGACCTGAGCGACCAGTACCATTTCCACGTTATCCGCCGCGCGATCGACCTCATCGACGCGCAGGATGGCCCGGTGCAGCTTGATGACCTCGCGACCCAGATGGGGATGAGTGCGGCGCATTTCCAGCGCCTGTTCTCGCAATGGGTGGGCGTGTCACCGAAACGCTATCAGCAATATCTGACGCTGGATCATGCCCGCCGTCTGTTGGCCGACCACTTCACCGTGCTGGAAACCAGTATGGCGACCAACCTGTCCGGCACCGGGCGTTTGCATGACCTGTTCCTACGCTGGGAAGCGATGAGTCCCGGCGACTACGCACAGGGCGGCGAAGGCTTGACGATTCGCTGGGGCTGGTTTGACAGCCCCTTCGGCCCGGCTTTGGTGATGGGCACGGAAAAAGGTATCTGCGGCATCGGTTTCGCCTCTGAAACCGGAGAGGCGGCGGCGATGGCAGACTTGACATCGCGCTGGCCAATGGCTCGGTTTGAACAGGACGCGGCCAGCCTGCGCGATTGGGTGGAGATCGCGTTTGGTGCGCAAACTGCAACAACCAAAGCACCGATTTACATGATCGGCGCACCGTTCCAGATCAAGGTGTGGGAGGCGCTGATGCGTATTCCTTCCGGCCATGTCACCACCTATTCCGAAATCGCGGCGGCCATAGGCCACCCAAAAGCGGTGCGCGCTGTCGGTACAGCCGTGGGTCGCAACCCGGTGTCCTGGTTGATCCCCTGCCACCGAGCCTTGCGCAAATCCGGCGCGCTTGGCGGCTATCACTGGGGCTTGCCGGTCAAACGCGCGCTTCTGGCCTGGGAAGGCGCGCGCGCCGATCACGAAATCTCTGCCCATGTCGGATGATTGGCACCAATCCGCCGATCTTTCGAGGGAACCGGGTGCAGCCTGCGGCGTTCGTGTGTATGAATATGAACAAGCGTTCCCGTTCGGGGTGCCATTGATATGAGGCTTGATAAATGACCATCAGAATTCCGGTTTTCCTGCTTGCGCTCGGCGCGACCACACTTGCGGGTTGTGTCGCCCCGATGGGCCCGACCACCGAAGACAACCGCCGCAGCCGTACCGGTGCCGTGACAGGTGCCTTGATTGGTGGCGCACTCGGCGCGACCAGCAAGGGCGACGACAAGCTCGTGAAAGCCGCAGTGGGTGCCGCAATCGGTGCCGGGATCGGCGGCATAATCGGCGCAAGCCTTGACCAGCAGGCACGCGACCTGCGCGGTTCCCTCGGTGATGATCGAATCGGGGTGACCAACACGGGGTCCGAACTGGTGGTGAACCTGCCGCAAGATATCCTGTTCGCGACCGACAGCGCCAATCTGACCGGCACGCTGACCCGTGATTTGCAGGCGGTCTCCCGCAACCTGCTCAACTATCCCGACAGCACAATCCAGGTGGTTGGCCATACGGACAACACGGGTGCCGCTGCCTATAACCAAAGCCTTTCGCAACGCCGCGCGGGCGCGGTCGCGGGGGTATTGCAGGCCAATGGCGTGCCAGCGGGCCGCATCGTTGCCTTCGGACGTGGTGAAGATCAACCGATCGCGTCAAACCTCACGGTCGCCGGGCGTGCACAAAACCGCCGCGTTGAAATCATCATCCGGCCGAACTGATCGGCGGGCAGGCTGTTTGAAACGGGTGAAAGGGCGGGGCATTCCCGCCCTTTTTCCATTGAGAACCACCGCTTTTGGTCATAGAACTTGACCAATAACCAAGGTGCGCCACGATGCCGTTTCAACCGATACAAGCCGAAAGGCTCTCCTTCGCAGTGATCCGCCAGATCGAACAGTTGATCCTGCGCGGCATCCTGCGCCCCGGCGACCGCCTTCCAGCAGAGCGGGATCTTTCGGAACGGTTCGGCGTATCCCGCCCCAGCCTGCGGGAAGCGATCAGCGATCTGCAAAGCCGTGGCTTGCTGGACAGTCGCCCCGGCGCAGGGGTGTTCGTCGCCGAAGTGCTGGGTTCTGCTTTTTCTCCCGCCCTGGTCAACCTTTTTTCGCAGCACGAAGAATCAGTCTTTGACTATCTCGATTTCCGCCGTGACATGGAGGGACTTGCCGCCAGACGCGCGGCCGAACGCGGATCAGACACCGATCTGGCGGTGATTGCCACGATATTTGCCAAAATGGAACAAGCCCACAGCAAGCGCGCGCCCGAAGATGAGGCGAACCTTGATGCCGCCTTCCACATGGCGATCATCGAGGCCAGCCACAATGTCGTAATGCTGCACATGATGCGGTCGATGTATGATCTGCTGAAACAAGGCGTGTTCTACAATCGGCAACTGATGTTCCGCGACCGCAGCACGCGTAGCGCCTTGCTGGATCAACACGCCGCCATCAATGCGGCATTACAATCGCGCGACCCCGCCGCCGCCCGCGCTGCTGTCGACAGCCACCTGGATTATGTACAAACCGCGCTGCGCGATCAGTTGCAATCTGACCGGTTTGAGGAAATTGCTCGCCTGAGGCTCGATCACGAAAACGCCCGGTGATCGCAGGGTATATTCCCACGCGATACAAAAAAGCCCGGCACAACGGCCGGGCATTTCCAATTCCAGATCACGCAACTGCAATCAGTGCATTTTTGCGCCGACCACCTTGATCGCATCGTCAATCGAGGCGGAAGCCGTTTCCGGCGTCACTTGCTTTGCCAGAACCTCGCCAGCAGCGGCAATGGCAATCGCCACAGCCTGTTCCCGCACTGCGCGCACTGCACCGGCTTCGGCAGAGGCGATACGCTCCTCCGCTGCCGCAACACGGCGCGCGATGGAAGCCGCAAGATCAAGTTTTGCCTGCTCTGCCGCTGCGGTTGCCTCATCCTTGGCACTGGCAACGATACGCTCAGACTGCTCCTGCACTTCTTTCTTCTTGCGCTCATAACTGGCGAGGATCGCCTTGGCTTCTTCGCGCAAGGCGCGCGCCTCATCCAGATCAGAACGAATCTGTACAGCGCGGGCATCCAGCATCGCCGTGATTTTGCCGGGCACGCCGAACTTCATCAGAATGGCGACAAACAACAGGAACGAGATCAGAACAATCAGGTTCGTGTTGCTCAGGCTGTAGAAATGCGTCGAAAACGGGTTGCTGCTGGCTGCCATCGCGGGGCTGGCAACCAAACCGGCCAAAAGGATCAGCTTTTTCATCGCACTATCCTTTCATGCGGGCGTTGACCGCCGCTGTGATTGACCGCGCATCAGCGTTGCCGCCCAAGGCCGCCACCAATTCCTTGGCGGTATCCTTGGCAACCTCGGTCACGCTTTCCATCGCGCCTGCGCGAATTTCGGCGATCCGCTTTTCCGACACGGCTGTCCGGGCGTCGATATCAGCATCGGCTTTCGCCAGTGCCTTGTCGAGATCGGCCTGAATATCCGCCTTGGCGGCAGCCACGATCTTGCCCGCATCCTCACGCGCTGTCGCCAATGCCTTGTTGTACTCGGCTTCGGCTTCTTTCGCGCGCAGTTTCAATTCCTCAGCGGCGGCCAGATCATTGGTGATCGTGCCGCGACGTTCCGCCAGAACCGCGCCGATACGCGGCAAAGCCACGCGGGTCACGATCAGGTAAATCGCGACCAAGGCCACCAGCAGCCAGAAAATCTGGTTGGGAAACCATTCGGTACACAGTTGCGGCATCCCGATGGCACCGCCATGGGAATTGACGCAAACGCCCGCCGCTTCTTCAAGATAGGGTTCACTTGACATATTCGCTCTCCGTCGGTCCCTTCACTGTCAAAGCGGCGACCGACCAGCGGCGCCGCTTTGACCAGACTGTCGGCAGTTGATCAGACAGCGAACATCAACAGCAAAGCGATCAGGAACGAGAAGATGCCCAGTGCTTCGGAGAAGGCGATGCCAACGAACAGGTTGGCCATCTGGCCCGGTGCTGCTGACGGGTTGCGCAACGCGCCCGACAGGAAGTTCCCGGCGATGATACCCACGCCGATACCAGCGCCGCCAAGCCCCATCGTTGCCAGACCGGCGCCGATGAATTTGCCCATTTCCGCGAATTGAGAAGCTGCTGCGAGATCCATTTGATACTCCTTAGGATTTTGGAAGAGATGTGAAAGGAAAGACCCTAGTGATGCGCGCCGCCAACAGCGTCGCGCAGGTAAACACAGGTCAGGATGGTAAAGACATAAGCCTGCACCACGGCGACCAGCATTTCGAGGCCGTAAAGTGCGGTGACAGAACCGATGACAACGGGCGAGACAACGACCAGCGAGGCAAAGCCCGCGATCACCTTGATAACGGCGTGACCCGCCATCATGTTGCCAGCCAAACGAATGGAGTGGGATACCGGGCGCACGAAATATGAGATGATTTCGATCAGCGCCAACACCGGACGAATGGCCAGCGGCGCCGAAGTGACCCAGAACATGCCAAGAAAGCCGATCCCGTTCTTGACGAACCCAAGGATGGTCACGCCCAGAAACACCATCAGCGCCAGAACCACGGTCACCGCGACATGGCTCGTCACTGTATAGGAAAGCGGCAAAAGGCCAAGCACGTTGGAAAACAGGATGAACAGGAACAGCGTCATGATATAGGGGAAATACTTGACGCCTTCATGGCCGGTAACCTCCTCCACCATGTTGTGGACGAAACCGTAAAGCAACTCCGCTACGGACTGGCTGCGCGACGGCACGATGGCGCGACGCCGTGTGCCCAGCATCAGGAGAGCGGCGATCAACACCACCCCGATTGCCATCCACAGCGTCACATTGGTCACAGTATACCAGGCAACATGATCACCTCCAAACAGCGGCTTGACGATGAACTGGTCCATCGGGTGAATCTGGAAACCGGTGGTTGCTTCTTCAGACATCCTTGCCCTCGTCCTTGCCGGGGGGGAGGCCCCCGCGTGTTGTGTCATCAGGGGGCATCTGCATCGAAGACGCGGTTTTCAACATCACCCGCACCCCTGCCGCAAACCCCAACAGCGCAAAGATCACCAGAAAAATGGGCTGCGTGTCGAACAGGTAGTCCAACCCATAGCCGATCGACAGACCCAGCAACATGCCGGAAACCAGTTCGATCACCATCCTCCAGGCCATCTCGCCCTGCGAAAATGCCTTGCCGCTCTCGGTTTTCTCCGGTTTCGGCTTTCCCTTAACCTGCGCCAGCCTTGCCTCAAGGGCTCTCAGCCGCGCGGGATCGGGTTCTTGCGCCATATCGGAACGTCCCTCCAGCAGTCCTGCACTACCTACGCAGGCGCCGGGCCTGAGTCAAGCAATCTGCCGAAATCATGAAACTTGCACAACATATTGTTTTTCATTAGGTATTTTCATATTTCACTGAACAGCGAGTGCCCCGAAACGCGCAGGATCGAAAAACAGCCCTGAAAATCATATTCAACCGGCTGGTTGACGATCCACGCCACACATTGCACAACAGCTTCATGCCGAACCCGCTAGATGCCACATTCGCCGCCCTCGCTGACCCAACCCGCCGCACAATCCTGTCGATGCTGCTGGAGGATGACATGGCGGTCACCGATGTCGCCGCTCCGTTCGCGATATCGCTTGCCGCCATTTCCAAACACCTGACCGTTCTGGCCGAGGCGGGGCTGATCAGCCAGGAAAAGCGTGGCCGGGTGAAATGGTGCAAACTGGAACCAGATGCACTTCGCGCCGCTTCGGTCTGGATGCAGGGGTTCGGGCAGTTCGAACCCGTCAATCTCGACGCATTCGAACGGTTTCTCGCCATCGAACTGTCCCTGCCAACCGATACCTGCGCTTCGTCTGGAACCTGACATACAAGCCTCCACCTCTCGTCGATTATTTGAACGCGACCTGCGATGATGGAGGCGCGGTTAAATCCCCTAACGCTCCACCATATTGTCTTCTCTGTAAAAATATCCTCCGGGGGTGAATTGGC
>NZ_JAKDLJ010000584.1 GCF_030452865.1 Pseudorhodobacter sp. | reverse complement strand
GATCGTGTCCCACTAGGTGGTGTAGCTGGCCTCGAGGGTCACCGTGACATCCGGCGCGGGCCTGCTCGATCAGCGCGCCACGACGGGCAAGCTGACGATGGCATCATCGCTCAAAGGAGCCATGGTTTCCAGCGTCATGTATCGCGCCCTCTGAACGGCCCATTCATCGTTCTGTTCGAGAAGCAGCGCTCCCACCAGCCGGATGATCGCGTCGTCGTTGGGGAAGATACCAACGACATCGGTGCGGCGCTTGATCTCGCCGTTCAGGCGTTCAATTGGATTCGTTGAGTGCAGCTTGGCACGATGTTCCTTCGGGAAGGTCATGTAGGCCAGCACATCATGTTCGGCGTCGTCCATGATATTTGCCAGCTTCGGAACCTTGGGGCGGATCTGGTCGGCGACGGCACGCCATTGGGTGCTGGCTGCCTCTGCGGTGTCCTGAGCGAAGGCTGTGGCGATAAAGGCCGAGACAACCCGCCTGCCGCTCTTTCCGGCGTGGGCAAGAACATTGCGCTGGAAGTGAACGCGACAGCGCTGCCATGTGGCGCAGAGTACCTTCGTCACCGCCGCCTTGATGCCTTCATGTGCATCCGAGATGACCAGCTTCACGCCCCGCAGGCCGCGTCGGGTCAGCTTGCGCAGAAACTCGGTCCAGATTGGCTCTGCCTCGGATGTTCCTATTTCCATGCCCAGAACCTCGCGGCGGCCATCCATGTTGACGCCCACAGCGATGATGACAGCGACAGAGACGATCCGACCACCGCGTCGGACCTTGAGGTAAGTGGCGTCGATCCACAGGTAAGGCCAGTCGCCCTCAATCGGTCGGTCGAGAAAGGCCTTCACCTTGCCGTCGATCTCGCTGCAGAGCCGCGAGACCTGGCTCTTGGAGATGCCGCTCATCCCCATCGCCTTGACCAGATCGTCGACCGAGCGCGTGGAGATGCCTTGAATGTAAGCCTCTTGGATCACCGCCGTCAGTGCCTTCTCGGCCATCCGGCGCGGCTCGAGAAAACCGGGAAAGTAGGTGCCCTTACGCAGCTTCGGGATGCGCAGCTCGACGGTGCCCGCCCGCGTCTCCCAGTCCCGATCACGGTAACCATTCCGTTGCGACAAGCGCATCGGGTTCTTCTCGCCGTAGGCTGCGCCAGTTGCAGCGCCGACCTCCAACTCCATCAGCCGCTCGGCGGCAAAGCCGATCATCTCGCGCAGCAAATCCGCATCAGGGGTCTTCTCGACGAGCGCGCGTAGGTTCATCATGTCGTAGGTCATTGGTGGTTCTCCGGTTCAGGTTGGCGTTAACAACCAGACCTTACCGGATTATCGCCGGTGACCACCTCAGCCAGAAGCTACACCACGCCCCGGGGCACGATCCGAGGAGTAGGACACCCCCCCTTCACAACATCCCCGGCAGCACCTGATCCGGGGGGCGGTGGCCGTCGGCGAAGGTTTTGATGTTGATGATGACCTTCTCGCCCATCTCTATCCGGCCCTCCAGCGTGGCGGAGCCCATGTGGGGCAGCAGGACGACGTTGGGAAGCTCCCGCAGCCGGGGGTTGACCTCGTGGCCGTGTTCAAACACGTCGAGGCCGGCACCGCCGA
>NZ_JAKDLJ010000583.1 GCF_030452865.1 Pseudorhodobacter sp. | reverse complement strand
CGGGTTGCGGGGGGCCGCCTTGCAACGACCTGATCGCTCTGATTTTAGTAAACATTTACGGCCAACAATCGACTGTAATATGGCAAGATTGCGGTCGATGTAGTCGTGGCCATCGCGGGGTGCAAGGGGGCGGTGCGCGCGCTCCTGCCAATGTGATGTTCAATCCCACAATGCTCGGCAGAATGCTGCCGAACCATCGCAGTTGCGTGACATTCACGCCACTTTCAACAGGCGCGACAGGCCATGATTGCCCTCCACCAGATCACGCAACCTTACCGCGTCAAGGTGGCGGTAGAATTCGGCCAGGGCATCGGCAAAAACGCAGGTGAGCCGACAGCTCGCCGCCAGCGGGCAATCGCCGCCATCCGGCTCCATACAGGTGGTGAACGGCGTCGTGCTTTCAAACGCGCGTACCACTTCGCCCACGGTGATTTCAGCTGCGTCGCGTTGCAGCCGCAAGCCTCCGGTTCGCCCGCGTACGGTGGTCAGGAACCCCGCCTGACCCAGTTTGTGGATCACTTGCGCCAAATGGTTCTCGGAGGCATTGCAGGCGGTTGCAACATCGGTCTTGCGCACCGTGACACCGGGATTTACCGCGCAATACATCAAAGTGCGCAGCGCGAGATTGGTTCTGATTGTCAACCGCATGGGCGCTTTCCCTTCTCCTCCGCCAAATGCGGATCGACACAGCATAAATGCAGCGCAAAAAGCGGAATATGATCTAGATCATATTGCGCCTTCGCCCGACACCATGCGAAACTGACGGCAAGCAGCGTTGTCTTTGACTTTGTTAGCGCTACCGGGTAGGCGGGAAGCCAGTATCATCAACGCATGCAATTGGGCGCTTTGGCGTCGAGATTGCCAGTTTGCCTCGATGCGGGGCGAGATTGCAGATCCAGAACCCCGGTGTTTTGCGCCGGGCAAACCAGCAGGACGCCAGATTTGAATATGCCCGGAATGCCGACACCCGCCGCAAAGCTGCACCGACGCGAGACGCTGGCCGAAGATATCCTGCGTCATTTGACCTACACGCTCGGCAAGGACGCCGACCATGCCAGCCCCTATGATTGGCGCATGGCGCTGTCCTATTCCATCCGCGACCGGATCGTCGGGCCGTGGTTCACCTCCACTCGTCGCACATGGGCCGAAGGGCGCAAGCGGGTCTATTACCTGTCGATGGAATTCCTGATCGGGCGGCTGTTGGAAGACGCAACAATGAATCTGGGGCTGGAGGATGAGGCGGCGGAGGTGATGGCCGGATTTGGCCAATCCTACCGCGCCCTGATCGAGGGGGAACCGGACGCCGCCCTTGGCAACGGCGGGCTTGGGCGTTTGGCGGCTTGTTTCATGGAAAGCATGGCGACGATTGGTTGCCCCGGCTACGGCTACGGTATCCGCTATGAGAACGGGTTGTTTCGCCAGCGGTTTGAGGGTGGCATGCAGGTGGAGGCGGCGGAAGACTGGCTGTCACACCCGAACCCATGGGAATTCAACCGCCCCGAGGCCGCCTATACGATTCCCTTCAAGGGCCATATGGAGGGCGAGATCTGGGTGCCGGGCGAAACCGTCATCGCCTCTGCGCATGATATGCCGGTCGTGGGA
>NZ_JAKDLJ010000582.1 GCF_030452865.1 Pseudorhodobacter sp. | reverse complement strand
GGCGATCCTTGCGCAGAATCGCCGCCAAACCGCTGCCATCATCGACGCCGTTGACGATTTGGGCCTCCACCTGATCACGCCACGCGCCGAAGCCGCGCGCGGCGGGTCGGTGATGCTGCGATTGCCAGAGTCGCGGCCCGGCGCGCAGATGGTTGACGCATTGCGCAAAGACGGCATTTCCATTGACGGACGTGGCCAGATTCTGCGCGCCTCCCCCGGCGTTGTCACCTCTGACGAGGGCGTGTCGGCATTGATCGCGTCACTCGCGCGCCATACCGATCGGTGAAGACGTGCAGCGAAGCGCAATGTGATATTGGCAAGCAGTCATTTTCCAACGGCTGCCGTGTCTTCAATCCGGGTCGAAAGGGTTGTCAGACTGTCGCAAGGGTCTTTGCACCGATAGCCACCTTCCGGCACGAACAGGGTAGGCAGATCCAAGCCGGACATCGAGGCCCCAACCCTAGCGAAGCCTTTGGTCGCAACCGCGAACCCCTTGAACGGCTCGTCGTTGAATGAGTCGAATTCTAGTGCCACCACGTCCGCATCCGCACCAAAGCCGCTGATTTGTTTCCATGCCACGCCAACCCGGCAAGGAAACTTGCGTCATCGGTCCCCCGCGCCAAAGGCAAGTTGAGGCTACAGCCCAACACCGCGCGGGATAGGCGTGGATCGTCTGCGCCCGTACATCCTGCCGCATTGGCGCATGTCGGCAGACGGTCGATCCGTTCCTGTTGTACCGGATTGGACAAAATCGCGCCCTTCGCCATGAAATGCCTGGGCTGATACTTCCATTCGCGACCATCAAATATCGCTTTCATCGCCGTCCTTTCAGGTGATCGAGCGCCGCTCCGTGCAAAATCATGTTGGTTTCGTCTTGATGCGCAAAGCCGCAGCGGGTGTAAAACTCTTTTGCGCGCGCATTGCCTGTATAAACGGAGAGTTTCACAAATACCGGTTGCCATTCGCGCAACGCCGCCGCCAACAGTCGCGCCCCCAACCCTTGGCCCCGTCCGGCTTCGGCGATCCACAGGTCGGAGATATAAAGTCCCGTGCCGCCCCTTGTAGTGGAAAACAGCGGAGAGGCCAGCAGCGCGCCCATCGGCATCTGCCCCTCCATCGCCAAGAGCCCGCGCCAGTTCGGGGCGGCTGCGGTCAGCGCGTCAAGGCTGGCCGCATGGGTGTCGCCCAAATCATGCGAAAGCTGTGCAAGCAATTGATGCAACATCGGAATATCGGCAGTCGAAACGGTGTGGATCTGCATGGCTCAAATCATTGTCCGGTCCGCGTCGTTCAGCACCAGCATGACCCGCGCCTCGGCAGAGGTGGCGACTTCACGTCCCAACGCTTCCACGATACCACGGATTTTCACCCCCTGTTCAGCGTTCGATCGCATCCGCACCTCGCGTGAAATCATGAAACTATCCCTCCAACCCGACGCACACTTGGTCGCCCAGAATCGGCGACATGGTGATCAGCGGTGTCAGGTGGCGGCCAAGATAGCCCGGCGCGATCACCGCACTGCCCCGAGGTGGAAATATTAAGCACGGCACCAGAGGCTTGCTTGATGCGCGGCAAAAACGCCATGAAATGCCCTGGCGCTGAGGCTGCCC
>NZ_JAKDLJ010000162.1 GCF_030452865.1 Pseudorhodobacter sp. | reverse complement strand
ACCCGGTGAGACTGCCTAGGTAAGCATCGTTAGCACTCAGGCAATGTGAGTGCTAATCGACATCAACCTGGAACCAAAGGGAGTGTTCTCAGATGGCATTCAAACCGCTGCATGACCGTGTACTGGTCCGCCGCATCGAAGGCGAAGACAAGACCAAGGGCGGCCTGATCATCCCCGATACCGCAAAAGAAAAGCCCGCTGAAGGCGAAGTTGTCGCCTTGGGTGAAGGCGCCCGCAAGGATAGCGGCGAGCTGATCGCGCCCTCCGTCAAAGTGGGTGACCGCGTGTTGTTCGGCAAGTGGTCCGGCACCGAAGTGACGCTGGACGGCAAGGAACTGCTGATCATGAAAGAAGGCGACATCATGGGGATCATCGGCTGAAGCTGATGGCTGGCGGTGCGCTGACGCGCACCCTATGCCCCTGCGATACGTCTAATCAATTGAAATTCAAGACAAACTGGAGCAAGCAAAATGGCTGCTAAGGACGTCAAATTCGAGACCGATGCCCGCGATCGCATGTTGCGCGGCGTCAACATCCTTGCCAATGCGGTAAAGGTGACGCTGGGCCCGAAAGGCCGCAACGTGGTCATCGACAAATCTTTCGGCGCACCGCGCATCACCAAAGACGGGGTGACGGTTGCCAAGGAAATCGAACTGTCCGACAAGTTCGAGAACATGGGCGCGCAGATGGTGAAGGAAGTTGCTTCCCGCACCAATGATGAGGCGGGCGATGGCACCACCACTGCGACCGTGCTGGCACAGGCGATCATCATCGAAGGCCTGAAGGCTGTGGCCGCCGGTATGAACCCGATGGACCTGAAGCGTGGCATCGACACGGCGACTGCAAAAGTTGTCGAAGCGATCCAGAAAGCCTCTCGCCCGGTATCTGATTCTGCCGAAGTCGCGCAGGTCGGCACCATCTCTGCGAATGGCGAGGCCGAAATCGGCCGTCAGATCGCGGATGCGATGCAGAAGGTCGGCAATGAGGGCGTGATCACCGTCGAGGAAAACAAGGGTCTGGAAACAGAAACCGAAGTCGTCGAAGGCATGCAGTTCGACCGTGGCTACCTTTCGCCTTATTTCGTCACCAACCCGGACAAGATGATTGCCGATCTGGAAGACGTGATGATCCTGTTGCATGAAAAGAAGCTGTCGTCTTTGCAGCCGATGGTTCCCTTGCTGGAGCAGGTGATCCAGAGCCAGAAGCCGCTGTTGATCATTTCCGAGGATGTGGAGGGCGAAGCCCTTGCAACGTTGGTTGTGAACAAACTGCGCGGTGGGTTGAAGATCGCTGCCGTCAAGGCTCCGGGTTTCGGTGATCGTCGCAAGGCGATGTTGCAGGACATCGCGATTCTGACCGGCGGTCAGGTGATCTCTGACGATCTCGGCATGAAGCTGGAAAACGTCGGCATGGACATGCTTGGCAGCGCCAAGAAGGTTTCCATCACCAAGGACGCGACCACCATCATTGATGGCGCCGGCGAAAAGGCCGAGATTGAGGCCCGCGTTGCCCAGATCCGTACCCAGATCGAAGAAACCACTTCGGACTATGACAAGGAAAAACTGCAAGAGCGTGTGGCCAAACTGGCTGGCGGTGTTGCTGTGATCCGCGTTGGCGGCATGTCGGAAATCGAAGTGAAAGAGCGTAAGGACCGCGTTGATGACGCGCTGAACGCGACCCGTGCTGCTGTGCAGGAAGGTATCGTCGTTGGCGGCGGTGTCGCACTGGTTCAGGCGGGTAAAACGCTTGTGGGCATGGAAGGCGACAACGCTGACCAGACTCGCGGCATCTCGATCGTTCGCATGGCGCTGGAAGCGCCGCTGCGTCAGATCGCAGAAAATGCCGGCGTGGACGGCTCGGTTGTGGCTGGAAAAGTCCGTGAAAGCAACGATCCGAAGTTCGGCTATAATGCCCAGACCGATGAATATGGCGACATGTTCAAGTTCGGCGTTATCGACCCGGCCAAGGTTGTGCGCCATGCACTTCAGGACGCCGCATCGGTTGCAAGCCTGCTGATCACCACAGAAGCCATGATCGCCGACAAGCCGGAGCCGAAAGGCGCTGGTGGCGGTATGCCTGATATGGGCGGTATGGGCGGCATGGGCGGCATGATGTAATCATCTGCCCCAGTCGTGAATTCGGGAAAAGGCGGTCTTCGGGGCGCCTTTTTTCGTTTCGGGCGCTTGTGGATGCGGCGGATGCCTCCGGCGGGGATATTTTTTCAGAGAAGACGGGGGCGTTGTGGCTGGTTGCGTCAGGCGCAATCGAATCGCACCACGACCATTCCGGCGCGATTTTTATGGTTGGGCGATTGGTTTTTCGCGGCCGGTCGCGATTTCAATGGCCTCGATCACGGGCAGGTTCGGCTCAAATCGTCCCTGTCGCAGAAACAGGACCGTTTGCGCAATGGTCCGAGGGTTCAGCATCATGAATGTATGTGTCACCGGCAAAGTGACATGTGCGGTCATACCATCGAGTTTCGTGCTTTCCACCGAAACCTTGCCGTCGTCCGGCCCCTCAACCCAAGCGGACCCGGCGCTGATGCTGGCATTTCCGGCGATGATCCCCAAAGGATAATCCGGCCGCGGCAGTTGATTGGGCAGAGCTGCGGCATCGGTTCCCAACTGGTTGCCCGCCGGGCCATGATACCATTGGAACAAGCGCGACCCGCCGAAGGTATCGACCAGTTCCGAGCCGTGATTGGGTGGGGCGAGCATCACCACACGGCCCAGATTTTCTGGCTGGTAGCGGGAAAGATAGAGCCGGGCCAGAATGCCACCCATCGAATGGGTAACGAAATTCACCTTCGCCGCACCACAGGACGCCACCGCGGGGATCACATTTTCTTCCATCAAGGTGGCTATCGGTTGGCGCGTTGACGGGTAGCCTTGATTGACAACATGAAACCCTTGCGCGTTCAGTGCCGCCTGCATCGCCAGCAGGGATGTCTCGCTGCGCGCCAGCCCGTGCAACAGCACCACGCAATCGGGTGCCATCGCTGTTGCTGCACTGGGCAAGGCGAGCGCGGTCAACAATGCAAGGACGGTGTTTTTCATTGAACAAACATGGGGGTTCGCGGGCGCAATGCAACGGATGTGGCTGGACAATTCCCGCCGGGCTTGGCAGCGTGAGACGATGAAACCGCGTTCCCCCCGTCTTGCCGTGCGCGCGCTGATTCTGCATCAGGACCGGTTGCTTTTGGTCAATGCTTATGCCGGCGGCGTGTCGGACTTATGGTGCGCGCCGGGAGGTGGGGTGCATGTCGGCAGCAGTATGCCTGACAATCTGATCCGCGAGGTACATGAGGAAACCGGCCTGACGGTTTCGGTCGGGGCACCGGTGCTGGTCAATGAATTTCATGCGCCGAATCATGGGTTTCATCAAGTCGATCTCTATTTCCGTTGTCAGATCATCAGCGGGAAACTGGACGCAGCGTGGAAGGACCCGGAAGGCGTGGTGACGGAGCGGCGCTTTTTCAGCCGGGCGGCACTGACCGGCATCCGCTTCAAGCCAGACAGCATGCCTGAAGCGGCTTGGGGCGCGGGGATGCTGTATGATCCATTGGAATTGATCGTGCGATGAGCGCGTTCGCTGGAAGGACTCTGCGATGAGCGCGTTTTCTGCAAATGCGCGTGCGATGGGTGCGATCGTTATGTGGGTTGCGCGATGAGCCGGGCCTTTGTGAAAGAGGATGGACCGGACAACGCCCCCTTGCCCGATTTGCCGATCAGTCCGCACCCGAACTTTGTCACGTCGCGCGGGTTGACGCTGTTGCAGGCAGCGTTGAGCGAGGCGCAGGCTCGGCTGGCGGGGTTGCGTGCGCGGGTGGATCGGCTTGATCGTTTGCCGGAAGCGGCGGCAGAACGTGACATCCGCTATCTGGAGGCGCGTCTGAAATCCGCGATACCGGTGCCGCTGGCGGGCGATTGTGACGCCGTTGCCTTTGGTCACCGGGTTTCGGTGCTGGATGAAGGCGGCGCAGACGCCGTCTATACCATCGTGGGTGAGGATGAGGCGGATGCAAGCGCCGGGCTGATCGCGCCCCATTCACCGCTGGGTCGGGCGCTGATCGGGGCGCAGTGCGGCGATGTCGTGACATGGCGCAGGCCAGCCGGAGCGAAGGAGTTGGAAATCACGGGGATTGCATGGCCATAGGGTTTTGGACTGTGCCGGAGGATGGGATGACGTTGCGGCGTGCTGCGGATACGCGTGGCTGCTTTGCTGTCCAACGACAGTGCCGCAGAGTGCCGGTGCGCGCGCCTGACCAGGCGGGTCGCGGGCAGGATCGGGGGGGTGCGGATGACATTTCGGATGGGCGAAGCGTCGCCGACCGACGCGGGGGTATTGCTGGTGAATTTCTGGTTCTCGTGCTATAATGTGCAGGTCCGTCATAGGGTTTGCCGGGCGTTTTGATCGGAATAGACTTATGCCGCGCCTAGAATCGGGTTTCTTATTTGGTCATTTTTCGGCTGCATGGCGTTGCGCTGTGCGGGCCGTCTCCATTGTTCTTTTTGTCGCGCTTGGAAACGGGTCGGCGGCTGCGGCAGACCAAGGCAAGCTGGCCCTTGTTGTCGGCAATCAGGCCTACCAGCACTTGCCGCGCCTGGCCAACCCCGGCAATGACGCGCGCGGTGTCGCGGATGCGCTGCGCCGGCTCGGGTTTGAGGTGACGCTGCTGACCGATGTGAATACCGATGTTTTCAACGTTGTGTTGCAGGCATTTGCCGCGCAGGCGAAGGATGCCAAATCGGTGGTGTTCTACTATTCCGGCCATGCGTTCCAGATGGACGGTCAGAACCAGCTTGTGCCGGTTGCCGCCAATCCGGATGTGAATGGCGATGTGACCGGGCAAACGTGGCAACTCGATGATATCATTTCCCAATTGCAATCGGCCAATGCACAGACACTGATTTTTCTCGACGCTTGCCGCACCAGTCCGATTGCAGGACGCGCGGGCCGGAGCGATGGTCTGGCGCAAATGCAGACCCGCGCCGGCACCTTTATCTCCTTCGCTACCCGACCGGGAGCGGTTTCCTTTGACCGGGGCAGCACGACCGGTAACAGCCCCTATACTGCGGCGCTTTTGAACCATATGGAACAGCAGGGATTGAGCATTTCGGATCTGATGATCAAGGTCCGCAATGATGTTGAGGCAGCGACAGGCGGGCAGCAAACGCCGTGGGATCAGTCGTCGCTGCGGGCGCAGTTCTTCTTCAAACCTGGCCCGGCATCGGCGCCTTTGCCGGTGTTTGAAACCGTGCAAAGCGATACGAGCATCAGCCCGCCTCCGGGCACTGCCACCACCGCCGCGCCCGATCAAGCCGCCCCCGATTTGACCAGTCCTGAACAGGTCGCTGCATTGGAGCCTCCGAAACCCGGCCCGGTCATCCAACGGGTGGAGGCGCAGGACCAAAGCAAGATCGAAGGTGGTGCCGAGACCCGCTCGGCGCCCAAGGCGGTGACGGCACCCGTCCTTGCGCCTGTTGTGGCGGCTCCCGTTCCAGCGCTGCAGTTGCTGCCGGATGACCTTGCCAGTGTGATGCAGACGGAGCTGAAGCGGGTCGGCTGTTACAGTATGCCTGTCGATGGCGATTGGGGCAACGGTTCACGCAGCGCGCTCTCGACCTATCTGGAAAAGGCCGGGCTCGAAGTCGGGGCGGAACTGGAACCGACTGCTGAGTATTATCACAGCTTGCTGAAGGCACCGGAAGGTGTTTGCCCACCGGTTGTGGCCCGTGCGACGCCGCAACGAAGCCGCAATAAACCCGTCGTCAGACGTCAGGAAACGACGCGCCGGTCCGCCGCGCCAAAAGCCGCCGCCGCGGCGCCTGCACCCGCACCGCACAAGACGAAATGTACCTTCCTTGTGGTGGCGATTGTCTGCAAGTGAGGGGGGCGAGGCGACAGTGAGGCGGGTCTCTGTGTCAAGTGATCCCGCGCGTGATGCGGTTGATGTGTCCCATCTTGCGCCCGGCGCGTGCCTCTGCCTTGCCGTAAAGGTGCAAGGCGGTGCCGGATTCCCGCAGTAAGCCGGGAAGGCGGGTTAGATCGTCTCCGATCAGGTTTTCCATCATGACATCCGCATGGCGGCTACCATCGCCAAGGGACAGGCCGGCCACGGCGCGGATATGCTGCTCAAACTGGTCGACGACGCAGCCATTCTGCGTCCAATGGCCGGAATTATGCACGCGCGGCGCGATTTCGTTGACGATCAGGCCCTGAGGTGTCACGAACAGTTCCACCCCCAACACACCGACATAATCAAGCGCGTTCAGAATGCGGGCGGCAAGCAAAACGGCATCGCTGCGCTGCGCAGGTGTCAGCTTTGCCGGAACGGTCGTGCTGTGCAGGATGCCGTTGCGATGGATATTCGCACCCGGATCATAGGCGGCGACAGAGCCATCGAGCCCGCGCGCGGCGATCACCGAAATCTCCTGGCTGAAGTCGATGAAGCCTTCAAGCACCGCATCGGCACCCTGCATCGCTGCAAGGGCGGTGGTGGCGTCCGCAGGCGACAGGATGCGGGCCTGCCCCTTGCCGTCATAGCCGAGCCGCGTGGTTTTCAGGATGGCAGGCGTACCGATCCGTTCAAGGGCGGCATCAAGGCTGCGGGCGGTTGTGACGGCGGCATAGGGGGCAGTGGTCAGGCCGAGCCCGGTCAGGAAGTCCTTTTCCGCGATGCGGTCCTGACTGATCGCCAACGCGCGCCTGCCGGGGCGGATTGGGCGCAGAGTTTCCAGAAGGTCCAATGCCTCTGTGGGAATGTTCTCGAATTCATAGGTGATGATATCGACCGATTGCGCGAAGGCGCGCAGGGCTACGTCATCATCATAGCGCGCTGTGGTGGTACGATGGGCGACATCTGCGGCAGGCGGGTTGGAACCCGGTTCATAGATATGGGTCTTGTAGCCAAGGCGGGCGGCTGCGACGGCCAGCATGCGACCAAGCTGCCCGCCGCCAAGAATGCCGATGGTCACACCGGATGGGAGGCTGGGGCGGAGGTCAGTCATTCGTCGGCTCCTCCGGGATCGAGGCGGTCAACGCATCACGCCATGCCTCCAGTCGTTGGGCAAGGGCGGGGTCATTCAGGGCGAGGATCCCCGCTGCCAGCAACGCGGCATTTGCGGCACCCGCAGCACCGATCGCCATGGTTGCGACCGGGTAGCCGCGCGGCATTTGCAGGATAGAGTAAAGGCTATCGACCCCTGACAGCGCGCGGGTCTGTACCGGCACACCGATCACCGGAATCCGGGTTTTGGACGCCATCATGCCGGGCAGATGCGCAGCCCCTCCCGCGCCCGCAATGATGACCTGCAAGCCACGATCCACAGCGGTCTTGCCATAGGTCCACAGCCGGTCCGGGGTGCGGTGGGCGGAAACGATCTTCGTCTCATAGTCAATGCCGAGGTCATCGAGCAGGGTCGCCGCCTCTTTCATCGTCGACCAGTCGGACTGGCTGCCCATGATGATTCCCACGTCTGCGGCCATGCTGCCCCCCGGAACTTTGAAAGTGGCGCACTATAGCGGGGCAGGGGGCGGGGGCAA
>NZ_JAKDLJ010000581.1 GCF_030452865.1 Pseudorhodobacter sp. | reverse complement strand
ACTGACCGCGATCATGGATGCGGCAGGGGCCGGCGGAAATATTCCGATCATCGCTGATGGTGGCATCAAATATTCCGGTGATTTCGCCAAGGCGATCGCGGCAGGCGCGTCCTGTGCCATGGTCGGCTCTGCCATCGCGGGCACGGACGAATCGCCCGGTGAGGTAATCCTGTATCAGGGGCGCTCGTTCAAATCCTATCGCGGCATGGGGTCGTTGGGTGCGATGGCGCGTGGGTCGGCCGACCGGTATTTTCAGAAGGATGCCGCCAGCGACAAGCTGGTTCCCGAAGGGATCGAGGGGCAGGTGCCCTACAAAGGCTCCGCCGCAGCGGTGGTGCACCAATTGGTCGGCGGTTTGCGCGCGGCGATGGGATACACCGGCAATGGCACCATTGCCGCCATGCGTGAGAATTGCGCCTTCGTGCGGATCACCGGTGCCGGGTTGAAGGAAAGCCATGTACATGACGTTCAAATCACCCGCGAAAGTCCGAACTATCGGATCATGTAACTGCCAGAGGCCGGGATTTGCCCGGAACGGGAACCCTCGATGACCCCTGCCGCCCGCCATGCCGCCGCGATTGACGTGCTTGATGTGATTCTTGCCGGAACCGCCGCCGAGAAGGCGCTGACCAATTGGGCGCGCGGCAATCGCTATGCGGGTTCCGGCGACCGCAACGCGGTGCGTGACATCGTGTTTGATGTGATGCGTTGCAAACGTTCCTTTGCCTGCCTTGGCGGTGCGGAAACCGGGCGAGGGCTGGTTCTCGGTGCGTTGCGTGCGGCAGGGATATCGCCGGAAAACCTGTTCACCGGCGAGGGCTATGCACCCTCGAAGCTGACCGTCGATGAGCTGACCGGCGGTCGACACCCTTCGGGCAATGCGGCGCTTGATTGTCCGGAATGGCTCGCTCCGGAAATGCGCCAGTCGCTTGGTCAGGATTTTGAAGCCGTGATGCTGCTGTTGCAACGCCGTGCGCCGGTCTTCGTCCGCGTCAACCGGCGCAAGGCGACCCCGGCCGAGGTGATCGCCGCACTCGGCGCCGAAGGGATCGCGGCGCAGCCCGCGGCCCTGTCCGAAACAGCGCTGGAAGTCACGCGCAATCCGCGAAAAATCCAGGTGTCGAAGCCGTTTCAAAGCGGGATGATCGAGTTGCAGGATGCTGCCTCGCAGGCTGTCATCAACCGGTTGCCGCTGTGCGATGGTCAACGGGTGCTGGACTATTGCGCGGGCGGCGGCGGCAAAACTCTTGCGATGGCGGGACGGGTGCAGGCGCAATTCTTCGCGCATGACATCGCCCCGGAGCGCATGAATGATCTTTCCAAGCGGGCGCTGCGGGCCGGCGTTCAGGTTGAAACCCTGACGACGGCGGCACTTGCCCAAACAGCTCCCTTCGATCTCGTCCTCGCTGACGCCCCCTGTTCGGGTTCCGGAAGCTGGCGGCGCGCGCCGGAGGCAAAATGGGCCCTCACGGAAGATCGGCTGACCGATCTTCGCAGGATTCAAGCCGAGATTCTTGATCGTGCAAGCAACGTGGTAGCAAAAACCGGTTCCTTCGCCTATGCGACCTGTTCATTGTTACGGGCCGAGAATGAAGATCTGGTTAAGGGGTTTTTGC
>NZ_JAKDLJ010000161.1 GCF_030452865.1 Pseudorhodobacter sp. | reverse complement strand
ATCGGCATCGTGGTGTGTTTCGCCGCCTTGAACGCGCTTGAAAGCATCACTGCGCCGATGGCGCTGGCGTTGATCACCGGTGTTGTTCTGTCACCTCTTTCCGATTTTTGGGAACAGCGTGGGTACTCCCCGGTCGTGGGCGCTTTGGTGGGCATGGTAACGACGCTGGTAGTGCTTGCAGGGTTCATTCTGATTTTGCAGCCAATGATTTCGCAACTGGTCGAAACCGCGCCGAAGGTTTGGGCGGACATGCAGGATGTCGTTGTTCTGGTGCAAAAGCTGATTCGTGGTCTATCCGATGTGAAAGATGAAATGCAGAATGCGGTGGTGCCCGAGGCGAAAGCGGCGACCGAGGCCGCAGCCCCGGACGTGTTGCCAAGCCTGTCCGAGGCATTGATGATCGCCCCGGCGGTCGTGTCGCAAATTCTGGTGTTTTCGGGCGTCTTGTTCTTTTTCCTGATGTCGCGGCGTGACATTTACGATTGGGTTGCTTTGCATCTTTCGGGCAAAGGCAACCGCGCGCATATGGCGCTGACGCTGCGTCGGGCCGAACGGTCTGTCGCGCGCTATTTTCTAACGATCACACTGATCAATTTTGCTTTGGGCGCGGCAACCGGAACGGTTTTGCAGATCCTTGGCATGCCGGGGGCGGCGATGTGGGGGCTGCTCGCGTTCTTTCTGAATTTCGTGGTGTACCTTGGTCCGTTCACCTTCGCCGTCGTCATGCTGTTCGCCGGGGTAGGGGCGTTTGATGGCGGTCAGGCATTGCTGCCCGCTTTGTCATTTCTGGTGCTGAATACCATCGAAGGCCAGTTCGTCACCCCGGCGCTTGTCGGACGCCACATGCAGTTGAACCCGCTGCTGGTGTTCCTGTCGCTGATTTTCGGGATCTGGCTTTGGGGACCGATTGGCGGCATTGTCGCGATCCCGCTTCTGCTTTGGGTGGTGGTGTTGAGCGCCGGCCCCGAAGGAGCGCAGACTGCCGCCAAAGCGGCCTGAGGCCGGTCACTCAATGCGACAACATGCCTACATCGCGCCTTCCGGAATGAGTGGCACTTCAACCCCGAAATCCTGTGGCGCCTTGAGGTCATAGGGAAGCACGAAGCCACGCCGCTGTTCCGGGGCGGTCTTGGCATTCTGCCGAGCCAGTGCCGACCAGCTTGCCACTGCGGTTGCGTCGTCAAGAAGTTCGGGTTCCGCATCGTCCGGCAACCAATGCCGCATGACACGCTGGCGCAACTCCTCCACCTCGGGGCGCTTGGAAATGAACAACCCCGCTTCGGTATCCCAACGCAGGCTGCGCCCGTTGAGATTGGCGGAGGACACGATGGCGGCGTTGCGATCAAAGATGGAAACCTTGGCGTGGATATAGACAATCGGTGCGCCGTAAAGCTGCGCGCGGGTGCCTTTGCTTTGCGGTTCTGCGGCTTTAGGCTGTACCGGGCAGCCGACGAACAGCCGCGCGCCGAAGGCTTTTTGCAGCTTGCGCAACGCACGGGCCTGCAGAAACTCACCAAACCGCGCATCGAGGCCGCGGTTACCGTCAAACGCCACATCATCGGGCGCGGCAGTAAGCATCAGGATCATCCCCAGATCGGGCGTTTCCCGCGCCATGCGGGCGAAGAAATGCGCCAGCCGCCTGTCGCGGAAATATTGCGTTTCGATATAGATGAGGCGGCTTGCGCGTTTCGCCAACATCTCATGCGCTTTCGCGATGTCCTGCGCCACCGGGCGCGGGGCAAAAGCCATGAACGCGAACGCGCGCGGTTTTGACAGCGTGCGCAATAGGCGGCGCGGCTTTTCGGGCGCGGCTTTTCCGTTCGTCACGTCGCGGAAGGTTTCCAGATGCTGCTGCGCCTCTTTTACGACCGGACCGCGCACCATAAGCTGCACGTCATGCCATGTCTGCGCGCTTTGACGGTCATGGTCAGCGGTGTCAAAGCGCCGTTCGTTCAGGTCAAGCCCGCCGATATACAGCACGGCGCGGTCAATCACCGCGAGTTTCTGGTGATGGGTGACGGGGAAAAGGTGCGGCACCGGAAACGCGCAGGCGCGCAACGTACCATCCGGCGCCAGGCGCAGGTTTTGCAGCGCAATCGGTATTTCGCGCAGCATGGCTGTCCGCTCCGCCATCGGCATCTGGTTCAGGCGCGCGGCAATTTTCTTGATCTGGCTCCTTATCGCGGGCCAAACCAGAACGCGCGGCACTGACCCGATCTTGGCGCAATGGAGCGCCGGGGTTGCAGTCAGTTTACCGCTGCTTGGTCCGGAGGCCAGTTCCGCCGCAGCATTGCACATCCGGATACTGCGCCACGTTCCCCTGTGCAGATCAAGCGATGCCGCCGGGTCAAAATCGGCGATAACGATGTTGATGTTCACGCCGCGCCTCAGCGTATGGATAAACAGATCAAACCATGTCTTGCCGATAACCATCGCGTTCGCCGAACGGAGCCGGGTTTTGAGATCGAAGATTCGAAAACTCGCCCAGATTTCTGTTTTGGCGGCCAGAAAGGCGTGTTCCAAGGCCGGATAGGCCTCATCTGCGGTCAGCAAAACTTGAAAGGCGGGGCCGAGTTTGGCATAGGCGGGCATTGAATGGCGACCTTGGTTCAGTTCTTTGCATCAATGCTTCAACGTCATGGGGCGCAACGGGGTTCCTGTCAAACTGGAAAGCGGGTTTTCTCGATCCTCAGGCTGGTGCATTCGCATCACCCTGCGCCAGTTCCATCAGATCGAAGATTATGGTCGCCCGATACCGTCCGTCAGCAATCGCTTGCTCCAGCTTCGCGCCAAGCTGGCGCCCGAAGCCGATCATCAGCTGGGTGCCAAGGTCAACCTGAGTCGATTCCGGTGCATTTCGGGAATATTTGCCTTCCAGTTCTGCGATGATCGACAGTTGAAACTTGCCGTCAGAACGGCGTTTGAACGCAACATGTATCTGCGGGGTCTGTGCATCCAGATCGCCCAGATGTTGAATGGCCGTGTTGATCGCTTCCGTCAGCAGCAGCGCCAGCGGAACCGCCTGATCCGGAGTCATACGGACCGGATCAATATCATCCGTGATCGAAATTCCTCTCGCCGCCGGGCCTGCATCAACGTCGGAACGGCTTGCGATCTGCTGCAAAATGCTGTGCAACAATTCATCGGCGTGGATATCCGCCAGCCCAGAGGTTTGCAGCATCTCGCGGTGGACGCTTGCAAGGCTCAGCACCCGGTCCTGCAACGCCTTGAGCATGATGCGGACTTTCGGCACCTTCTCACGGCGGATTTGCATGCTCATGATCGAGGCGATCAGTTGCAGGTTGTTCTTGACGCGGTGATGGACCTCCCGCAGCAGAACTTCGCGTTCGTGGATGGCATATTCAAGCTCCGCCTCGTTGCGGATCACGTTGTCGGTCAGGCTTTCATAAGCCGCTGCAATCTCGCGGATTTCGAAGGCGGCGCCGTCCATTTCCACATCGTCGATAATGCGCGCACCCTGGGCAAACGCGGTGATCGAGGTCGACAGCCTTCGCACATGGCGGATGACCAGATATTCGACCGCCAGCCAGGACACGATCAGGCTGGCCAACCAGATCAGGCCGGGAACGAGGACAGGCGCGCCCAGTACGGCGGGCAGGATGTTTACACTGTCACTGGCATCACGGATGCCCAACGCGAAAACCTGTCCCGCGACCAAAGGGACTACGGCATAGACCCGCTCGGTATCATCATTTGCACTATCCGCGAAGGTGACCGGGTTCGGCCCGGTCAGGGCGGCAAGCGCTCGGTCTTTGGGCAGCAGACGCTGGGCATCTTCCATCGGCACGGATGCGGTCAACAGATCGCCGTCGATGTCATAAGTCAGCAGGTCCAACTGTTTTCGCTGGTTTTGTGGATGCGGCAGTGCCTGCATCTGTGTGTGCGGAATCGACAGAGCAACGTAGCCTACGCGATTCCGGTCGGTGTCATAGGCAGGTGCGGTGATCGTGAGCAGGTGCTGGTTGTCATCCTTGCTCTGGCCCTGAAGCAGGATGACGCCGTTATCCTCGTCCGATGCGGTTTTGAAAACGGCTTGATCAGAATAGTCTGCGCGCGCCTGCCGCGTTGAACAGGTGGTCACATTATCATTGCCCATCAGACCAACGAAGCTGAATTCTGGTCGTCCCGCCTGAAATTCCATTGCCATCTTGGTGCAGGCGGTTGCGTCACCTGCCAGCGGCGGCAAAATCAGCGCAAGGGCTTCTGCCGCGCCGACCACCCGGTTGATGTTGCGCAACTCCTCCCCCGCCGCCATCACGGTTTCACCCTTGAGCGCGGCTTGCGCCCGACCCCGCGCCTCGATCATCAGCGCCGAAGCGGTGTAACTGGCCGCGAGCGTCAGCGGAAACAGGACCACGGCCAGCAGGAAGGCGATCCGAAAGCTCAGCCGATCCGTCGTTGCACGCAGCAACCACATCGGCCCATGCGTCATGCTGCGGCCTCACCCGGTCTCCCTGTGCTTGATTTGGAGCCGATCGCCAAGGTCATATCGTTGTCGCCGCTCAAGGGGGTCTCGCCGGCTTTCAGTCCCAGCAGGTCGCACAGGCCCGCCCGGGCGCGGTTCGCGCGGCTTTTCACGGTTCCAACGGCAACGCCGGTCATTTCCGCTGCTTCCTCATAGGAAAAGCCGGATGCGCCGACAAGAATCAAGACCTCCCGATGGATTGGAGGCAGTTGATCGAAAGCAGTCAGAAAATCATTGAACGCCAGCTTGCCATCATGCGCCGGACGCTCAAACAACATACCCGCATAGACGCCATCGGGGTCCTGCACCTCTCGGCGGTGTTTGCGTTTGTGCGAAAAGAACGTATTACGCAGGATCGTGAAAAGCCAAGCGCGCAAGTTGGTTCCGGCCTGAAATTTGTCAATGTTGGTCCATGCCTTGACGATGGTGTCCTGCACCAGATCATCCGCAGCGGCGGTATTGCGCGTCAAACTGATGGCGAAGGCGCGCAGAGGTGCCAGATGCTCCACCAACTCATCCCTCGGATCCCCAGTTTGGGGGGTCGGTGATTTGCCGGTCATTTTGCACCGCTCTTTGCCCGAAGCTGGTCCAGAAGCTGGGAAAAGCGGTCCGGGATGTCTTCCAGCAGGGTTTTCCCGTATACTTTTCGCAGATTTTGATCAATCAGTAACTGCACGCTGTCGGTTTCCTTGGCTGTTTCGGGTTCCCTTTTTTTACTTTTTGCCATCACACATCCAATTCTGCACACTGCTATGGAACAAAACACCCGGCGATGAGTTAGGTTCCATATAAAATGGACATGGGAGCAAAAAAATATGCCTTCAAGCGTTGATGCCGTTCTGGTGGAGCAAATCGGAATATGCCTGCCCTTCTTGCGGCGGTATGCTCGTGCTTTGACCGGAAGCCAGCAATCGGGCGACAGCTATGCGGCGGCGGCGCTGGAATCCATCCTTGCCGATGGGCTCCCGATTGACGGCGTCGATGCGAAGGTTGCGCTGTTCCGGGCCTTCCATCTGGTCTGGACCAGCGCCGGCGCACCCTTGGGGGAGTCGGAAACCACGCTTTCTGATCGTGCGCAATCGCATATGTCCCGCCTGACCGCCAATTCGCGTGAGGCCTTGTTGCTCCACGCTATCGAAGGGTTCAACTTCGCCGAGATTGGCCAGATTCTGGACCTGAGCGCCGATGGCGCCGCCGAAAGCATCGGCATCGCGCGCGATGAAATGCGGCAGGCGACGACAGGCAGGGTTCTGGTGATCGAGGATGAGGCCATCATCGCAATGGATATCGAAGCGATTGTCGAGGAGCTGGGCCATAAGGTCACCAATGTTGCCCGGACCCGGCGGGAAGCGGTGGCTTTTGCCAGTGAGGAACGCCCAGACCTGATCCTTGCCGATATCCAGTTGGCTGACAACTCCTCCGGAGTTGATGCGGTGAATGACATTCTGGCGCAGTTCAATGCGATTCCGGTGATTTTCATCACCGCGTTCCCGGAGAAGTTGTTGACCGGAAAGAAGCCGGAACCGGCTTTCCTGATTACAAAGCCGTTCACCGAAGAACAGGTCCGATCAGCGGTCAGTCAGGCGATGTTCTTCGCATCTACCGAGACGTTGCTGACCTGAATCTTTCAAACGCCTTCCGGGTCCGGCACTGCGCCTGTGGCTTTGTCATCGCGGTGCCGGAACAGACTGCCTGCGACCCTTTGTCCGGTTTTTGCTTTGTATGCGCCGTGCCAAGGCGATTTCCCATTTCGAGGGAAGATCTGGCATTTCTGCACCTCACGGAAACGTGAAAAGCTGCCTTTTTTCAAGAATTTGTGACCAAGTGCGAACCGCAAACCAAGTTTGCACAGACGCGAAGGTGCCGCCGGGGAACCCGCACTGTTACCGCCAACATATTGCATTTCCTGATAAATCTCCTTGCCTTTGGGCTTCTGCTGGGCAACCCTCTGCGCAAGTTGGAGAGGGTCGATATGATTATCCGTGCAATTGACGGTCTGAATGAGGTGGTGGGTCGGGTCGTCGCGGTTGTCGCAATGATCTTTGCGGTCATCATCATTTATGACGTGTTCATGCGCTATGCGCTCAACAGTCCGACCCGTTGGGCGTTTGACGTGACCAAACAGCTTTATGGATTCTACTTCGTGCTTCTGGGCGGTTATGCGTTGCGGCACGGGTCGCATGTCAAGGTTGATCTGGTGACCGAGCGCCTGTCGGTGAATGCCCGGCGTTGGGTCGAAGCGGCGGGCTATGTGATCTTTTTCTTTCCCTTTGCCTATGTCTTTCTGACCCGAAGCTGGGAATTTGGCATGCGGTCCTATCATCAGGGCGAAACCACCTATGGTTCCATCCAACTGCCGGTTTATCCTCTGAAACTCGCCATGGCTGCGGCTGCGGCATTGTTGATGTTGCAAGGCATTGCGGAGTTTCTGAAACTCGTCCTCAACCGGCAGGAGCCGCTGCACAATGACGCCTGAATTTATCGCACTGGCCATGTTCGGGCTGCTGTTGCTGGGCCTGTTCATGGGGCATCCGCTTGCCTTTGTCCTTGGCGGGACGGCGGTTCTGGGCACGCTGATCGCCGGCAAGCCGATGGTTCTCGGCATCGTCATCAACCGGATTTTCGGCGACGTGCTGGACAATTACGCGCTCATCGCCATTCCGCTGTTCATTCTCATGGCACGATTTCTGTCTGACAGTGGCGTGACCGACAAGATGTTCGAAAGCCTGCGGTTGCTGCTGTCCAATGTGCGCGGCGGCTTGGCGCTGGCGGTCGTGTTCATCTCGATCCTGCTGGCCGCAACGACGGGGATCATCGGGGCGTCAATCACGGTCATGGGCGTGATGGCACTGCGTCCGATGCTGCAATATGGCTATTCACCGACGCTGACGACCGGGGTTATTGCCGCCTCGGGCTGCCTTGGCATCCTGATCCCACCCTCCATCATGCTGATCCTGATGGCCAGCTATTCGCCGCTATCGGTGGGGGAGTTGTTTGCAGGCGCTATGATTCCGGGCGTCATTCTGGGGCGGCTCTATGCCGTCTGGGTGGTGATCGTTGCCCTCGTCCGGCCCGATAT
>NZ_JAKDLJ010000580.1 GCF_030452865.1 Pseudorhodobacter sp. | reverse complement strand
CCGCGATATTTCGGCGGCACTATGCCAACCCCTGATGCTCGATCCGCAGCGTCTAAGGCAATGCCTGTCGAACCTGTTGTCCAATGCGCTGAAGAACACGCCCGACGGCGGCATCCATGTTTCCGCGCAGCTTTCGCCGTCCTCGCCGGGACAGAGCTTGCTGCGGATAGAGGTGACAGATACCGGGCCGGGGATCCCGGCACAGCAGCACAGCAGGATTTTCGAACCTTTCGCGCGCGCCAACCTCACCGGTGCTTCAGCGCGCTCCCCTTCGGGCAGCGCGATTGCGGGCAACGGGCTTGGCCTGTCGATCTGTCGGGCGATGGCGCAGCAGATGGGGGGCGATCTTACGCTGTCGCCGGACAGCACCGAAGGGCGCGGCGCGCGTTTCATCCTGACCCTGCGGGTGGAACCTGCGACCGACAACACGGCTCCGCTGCATACCCCCCCGGAACCGGCAATCGCCGGGGGGACTGAAACACCTTCGCCGCCAGGCGAAGGTATCGCCAACCTGCGCGTATTGGTGGTCGATGACATCGCAACCAACCGCTTGGTCGCGGCAACTTATTTGTGGACCCTCGGCGCGACCATGCAGGAGGCGGCAAGCGGCGATGAGGCGCTGGAGATTTTGCAGACGCATGTGCCCGACCTGCTGTTGCTTGACATGCAGATGCCGGGAATGACCGGCTTGCAGACGCTGGCGCGCATCCGTGCCCTACCCGGTTCTGCGGGCAAGGTTCCGGTGATCGCGATGACTGCCGACGCCATGGCGGAACATCGCAAATCCTATCTTTCGGCAGGGGTTGATGGCTATCTGGCCAAGCCGATCACTGCGGAGCGGATCATGGCAGAGATTGCGAAGGTTATGGACAAAGGTGATGCGACCCCGGCACAATAGGCGTGACCCCTTTCCCAAACACGGCAGGCGCGCGATGACTGAAACTTCCCCGATCCCCGATGCAACCGATGTGGCCGCAAGTGTTGCCTGCGGCAAGGTTTCACCCGCTGAACTGCTCGATCATGCCTTGGCGGCGGTTGACCAGTTCAACCCCGACCTCAACGCGGTGGTGCTTGTGCAGGAGAAGGTGGCGCGTGCGTCCATCGCCAATGGCCTGCCGCGCGGACCGTTTCGCGGTGTGCCGTTCCTGCTGAAAGATCTGGGGTGTGAGGCGATTGATTTCCCATCGCACAACGGCTCCCGGCTGTTGCAAAACACCCAGTACGGCAAGGACAGCGCGATATTCCAGCGCATCCGCGCCACGGGAGTCGTCACGTTCGGGCGCACCACCTCGCCCGAAGGCGGCATTGGCGTTGCCACCGAAAGCGCGGTTTATGGCGGCCCGACCCGCAATCCGTGGGATGTGAATCACACCTCCGGCGGCTCCTCCGGCGGTGCAGCGGCAGCGGTTGCGGCGGGGATTGTTCCATTCGCCCATGGCTCCGATGGCGGCGGATCGGTGCGAATTCCCGCTTCCTCCTGCGGGCTTTTCGGCTTCAAACCCACCCGCGCGCGGTTGCCCTATTGGCCATACGCAGGTGAAGGCTGGGCCGGGATGGCGATTGACGGTTTTCTGACCCGTTCGGTGCGCGATACCGCCGTGATGCGCGACGCCTGCGAAGGCACGGATCTG
>NZ_JAKDLJ010000579.1 GCF_030452865.1 Pseudorhodobacter sp. | reverse complement strand
GCTTCCTGACCCCGTTGAAAACAGTGAACCCTGATGCTTACGGCGATCCGACCCTGAAGAAGATGGGGCAGATTCTGCTGAACGCCGATACGTTCCGCTTTGACGGCTCCGACCTGATGCCGGGCGCGATTGGTGCGGGCGTCTTCTGGACCGGGATGGTGGATTACGTTTCCGGCAAAACCGCCGAGGAGGTCACCTCCGATATTCAGCGAACGTCGGACAGCTTGAAATAGCCGGACGCGACGCTGGCCTGTGGTTTCAGCACAGGTCGGGCCAGCGCGCACGGGTTGGGGGGGGATTTTCGTCGAAACCTCTGCGCGCGCGATGCCCGAAATATCTGAAATTGTCGGTCGAGGGGAGAGATATGGATCAGTTCCTGATGGCCGGGGCGACCATCATTGTTGGCGTCTTTGGCTGCGTGTTCTATTTCTTTATGTCAAACGTCCTGCTCGACCGTATCTTTCCCGCCCGCGGCCCGAATGCCGGGGCCAATATCAACCGTGCGGGCCAGATCCGGCCCTGGCTGTTCCTGTTTCCGGCGCTTGCCTTGTTGACGCTTTACCTCGTCTATCCGGTGTTCGTTTCGGTGTATCTGTCCTTCATGGATCCCCAAGGTAAAACCTTCGTTGGCATTGACAATTACACTTGGCTGATCAACGACAGCAAATTTCGTGAAAGCATGGTCAACAATATGTTGTGGCTGGTCTTTGTGCCTGCGGCTTCGACCTTTTTTGGCCTGCTTGCGGCGGCAGTGACCGACCGCATCCGCTGGGGCAACTTCGCCAAGGCGATGATTTTCATGCCGATGGCGATTTCCTTCGTTGGCGCAGCGGTGATCTGGAAACTGGTGTATGAATACCGACCCGAAGGGCAGGAACAGATCGGCGTTCTGAATGCGGTCTGGGTCGCGATGGGGGGCGATCCGCAGACGTGGCTGACTTCGCCCATCGTCAACTCATTCCTTCTGATGATCGTCTTGGTCTGGATTCAGACCGGCTTTGCCATGGTGATCCTGTCAGCGGCGTTGCGCGGCATACCCGAAGAAACCATCGAGGCGGCGATCCTCGATGGCGCCTCACCCATGCAGATTTTCATGAAAATCAAGGTGCCGCAAATCTGGGGTACGATCCTTGTGGTCTGGACCACGATCACCATTACCGTGCTCAAGGTTTTCGATATCGTGCTGACGATGACCAATGGCCAATGGGGGACGCAGGTGCTTGCAAACCTAATGTTTGACTGGATGTTTCGCGGCAATGACACCGGGCGGGCATCAACCGCCGCCATTGTCATCATGCTGATGGTCACGCCGATCATGATCTGGAACATCCGCAACGCCGCACGGGAGGCGCGCTGATGGAAAATATCGTGGGGGTCAGGTCGCGGTTGGTCTGGGCGGTCAATCTCTGCGCGCTGGCGCTGGTGGTCCTTTGGACCTTCCCGACCTTCGGCCTGCTCGTCTCCAGCTTTCGTGATCGCGACCAGATCAGCGCGTCCGGTTGGTGGAATGCGATGTTCCCGTCGGAGGCATCGGTGCAATACCGCGCGCCGGGGCCGGATACTGCGAAACTGGTCGATGGGCTTTATACCATTGCGGGCAACATCTTTGAGGGTGGGGCGGGCAAGGTTACCA
>NZ_JAKDLJ010000160.1 GCF_030452865.1 Pseudorhodobacter sp. | reverse complement strand
GGGGTTGAGCCTTGGGTTTCGCGCGGGTATCTGGAACATCGGGGCCGAAGGCCAGTATATCATGGGCGCGATTTTCGGGGCCGCTGTCGGATTGGCAGTGTTCCCGACCGAGAACCGCCTGATTTTTCCGGTCATGATCATTGCCGGCGCGTTTGGCGGCTGGCTGTGGGCGATGATCCCGGCGATTTTGAAGACCCGCTTCAACACCAACGAGATTCTGGTGTCCCTGATGCTGGTCTATGTCGCGCAAACCATCCTGTCAAAAGCGGCGACAGGGTTCTTGCGCAACCCGCAAGGCATGGGTTTTCCCGGCAGTCGCAACTTTTCCAGCTTTCCCGCCGCACGGAATGTCGAACTGATTGCTGGCACCGGGATGCATTGGGGCGTGGTTGCGGCGATGATTGCGGTGATTGCCGCTTATGTGTTGCTACAACGTCATATCCTTGGCTTTCAGATCAAACTGTCCGGGCAAGCGCCGCGCGCCGCACGGTTTGCCGGCGTCGCACCGACGCGGCTTGTGGTGATGTGCATGGGGATTTCGGGCGGTCTGGCCGGGCTTGCCGGGATGTTCGAGGTGACCGGCCCCGCCGGGCAAATCAGCATTGATTTTGCCTCCGGCTATGGCTTCACCGCGATCATCGTGGCGTTTCTGGGTCGGTTGAACCCGCTTGGTATTTTTCTGGCGGGGTTGGTGATGGCGCTGACCTATGTGGGGGGGGAGATGGCATCGACCAATCTGGGCCTGCCCTCTGCGGCGATACAGGCGTTCCAGGGGATGTTGTTGTTCTTCCTGCTCGCCGTGGATTTACTCGCCAATTATCGTATCCGACTGCTGAAGGGGAGGGCGGTATAATGGATCTTTCAGGGATCAATCCGGCGGTTCTGATCGCCTCCCTCATGGTGGCATCGGTGCCGATCATGCTGGCGGCAATCGGGGAACTGGTGACGGAAAAATCCGGGGTGCTGAACCTCGGGGTTGAAGGAATGATGATTATCGGCGCGATCTGCGGCTTTGTCACGGCAGTCGAAACCGGAAGCCCGCTTCTGGGTTTTATCGGCGGCGCGGTGAGTGGCGCGGCGCTGAGCGTGATTTTCGCGGTTCTAACGCAGGTATTGCAGGCCAATCAGGTCGCAACCGGGCTTGCGCTGACCTTGTTCGGCTTGGGCCTGTCAAGCCTGATCGGGCAAGGCTACGTCGGCATCAAGCCCCCGCCAACCGGCATGGTGCCTTTCGGACCCTTGGCCGATATTCCGGTGATCGGGCGCATCCTGTTCAAGCATGACCCGATGGTTTATGTTTCCATTGCAATTGTGGCGGCGGTCTGGGCGGTGCTGAAATTCACCCGTATGGGCTTGATCATCCGCGCTGTCGGAGAAAGCCATGAGGCCGCGCATGCGCTGGGTTACAAGGTTACGCGCATCCGTATTCTGGCGATCATGTTCGGGGGGGCAATGGCCGGGCTTGGCGGCGCTTACCTCAGCCTGGTCCGGGTGCCGCAATGGGCGGACGGTATCACGGCGGGCGCGGGCTGGATCGCGCTGGCGATCGTGGTTTTTGCAAGCTGGCGGCCGTGGCGGGTGCTGATCGGTGCCTATCTCTTTGGCGGAATTTCGGTTTTGCAGTTGAATTTGCAGGTCGCCAAGGTTCCGATCCCGCCCGAGTACTTGTCGATGTCACCCTATGTGATAACCATCATCGTGCTGGTGATCATGTCATCGGGCCGCGGCCGCAGCGCGATGAACGCGCCCGCAGCTTTGGGTCAGAATTTCCATGCTTCGCGCTAGGTTGGCGCACGGCCAATACCAAACCGGGCCACTGCTGGCCCATCCAACAAGGAGAGAAGAATGAACCGTAGAACTTTGATGGCGACCGCGGCGCTTGGTCTTGGACTGGCGTTCAGCGGCGGCGCGAATGCGGCCGGAATGGACCATGTCAAGGCGTGCTTTGTCTATGTCGGACCGGTCGGCGATGGCGGCTATACCTATCAGCACGATCAGGGCCGCATCGCCGCGCAGGAGCATTTTGGCGACAAGGTGGAAACCGTGTTTCAGGAAAACGTGCCGGAAGGTGCTGATACCGCCCGCGTGCTGACACAGATGGCGCTGGGGGGCTGCAACATCATCTTTACAACCTCCTTCGGCTTCATGGATGCGACTCAGGAAGTTGCAGCCAAATTCCCGAATATCAAGTTCGAACATGCGACCGGGTTCAAGCGGGATACGCCCAACGTTTCCACCTATAACGCGCGTTTCTATGAGGGCCGCGCAGTGCAAGGCACGATTGCGGGAATGATGACCAAGTCGAACAAGATCGGTTATATCGGCTCCTTCCCGATCCCCGAGGTGGTGATGGGCATCAATTCCTATTATCTGGCCGCCAAAAAGGTAAACCCGGATGTCGATCTGTCAGTGATCTGGGCCTACACTTGGTTCGATCCCGCGAAAGAAGCAGATGCTGCCAAAGCGATGATCGAACAGGGTGTTGATGTGATCGCCGCCCACACCGATTCCACGGCACCTTTGGCCGAAGCGGCCAAGACGCCCGGTGTGATCGGTTTTGGCCAGGCGTCGGATATGTCCGCTTACAAGCCAACCCCGCGTGTCACCTCTATCATCGACAACTGGGGGCCGTATTACATCGCCCGCATCGGCGCTTTGCTTGATGGCACTTATGAGCAGACAGATTCCTGGGAAGGGATCAAAAGTGGCGAGGTCGAGATCGGCGAGATCACCGGATTGCCGGATGATGTGAAGGCGGCTGCTGAAAAGGTGCGCGATGGTATCGCGGATGGCAGCTATCATCCGTTCACCGGGCCGATCAACAAGCAGGATGGCTCTGCCTGGTTGGCGGAAGGGCAGGACGCGCCGGACGGTGATTTGCTCAGCATGGACTTCTATGTCGAAGGCATCAAAGGCGATCTGCCGAAGTAAGCCCGATATTCTTTGGGTATGATTGGCGCGCAGAACCGAAAGGTAGCGCGCGTGTCGTGCCGGGCCGGGGGGCTGTCTGCCCCCCGGCCCCTTTGCGGAACGCAAAGGGGCTCCCCCCGAGGATATTTTTGCAGAGAAGATCCGCAAAAAAACCGGTAGGTGTAAATTTCTTTGCCACAGTGCCTACCGGTGCTTTTCTCTGAGCGTATGGCGTGGCAGGATGTCGCAATGGAATATGATTTTATCATTATCGGCGGCGGCATTGCCGGGGTGTCCTGTGCGGGTCGGTTGGCTAAGTGCGGTCGGGTTTTGTTGCTGGAGGGGGAACCGGTGCTGGCGCATCATGCCTCTGGACGCTCGGCCGCGCTTTATGAGCCGCGCTATGGTCTGGCACCGGTGGTGGCCCTGTCGCTGGCATCGGAACCCTATTTCCGGTCCGCCGCGAATGTGCTGACCCCGCGCGGCATGATGATTGTCGGCAAGGCGGCGGACGAGGCCGCGTTCAAGACCGATTGCGCGCTGATGGCGCTGGAGCCGATGGGCTTTGACGACGCCCGCGCCATGGTGCCGATCCTGAACCCGGAAACGGTCGCGCATGTCGGCTTTGCCGATCACGCATGGGACATCGACACCGATCTTTTGCTGCAAGGTTTTGCGCGTGCAGCGCGTTCGGACGGGGCGGAGATTTTGACCAAGGCGCCGGTTACCGCCATTGTGCGCGAGGGCGCGGGCTGGCGTGTGACCTCTGCGCAAGGAGAGCATCGCGGGCGTATTCTGGTGAATGCGGCTGGTGCCTGGGCGGATGTGGTCGCGGAGCTGGCGGGGGTTGCGCCGATGGGGATCACGCCTTTGCGTCGCTCAATGGCGCGGATCCCGGCCCCTGGCGGGCATGATGTCAGTCGCTGGCCGATGATCTTTGCTGCGGGTGAGGCATGGTATTGCAAGCCGGACGCCGGGGCACTGATCGTGTCCCCCGCCGAGGAGGATGCGACGACGCCGCATGACGCCTTTGCCGATGACCTCGTGTTGGCCGAAGGACTTGCGCGCTATGAGGAAATGGTCACCGAGCCGGTGACGCGCGTATTGGCGAACTGGGCCGGTTTGCGCAGCTTTGCGCCGGACCGTGTGCCGGTGATCGGCTTTGATGTGGCGCATCCGGCGTTCTTCTGGCTGGCGGGGCAGGGTGGCTATGGTTTCCAATCCGCGCCGATGGCATCGCAGCTTGCGGTGGAGTTGCTGACGGGACGCGCACCGGAAATCGACGCGGCGACCGTTACCAGCCTGTCGCCACGCCGCTTTGCATGAGCAGGGCACCCGATCTGCCGGAAGCGTCGGGATTGCGCCGCAGCGCGCTTGCCGCGGAACGCAATCTTGCGCCGATTCTTGCAGTGCTGGCCCGCCATGCGCCGAAATCCGGCAACGCGCTGGAGATTGCCAGCGGCACGGGCCAGCAGATCACCGCTTTCGCGGCGGCGCATCCCGGTTTGATCTGGCAGGGCAGTGACTTCGATCCCGCAAACCTGCAAACAATCGAAGCCTGGGCCGCGTATGCCCCGGCACCCAATCTGTTGCCGCCCGTCCGGCTGGACGCGGCACAGACCGGCTGGTCGCGCGACCACGCTCGATTATCCCTGATCTTGACGGTAAACCTGACTCATCTGATCCCGGCCACAGCGGTTCTGACCCTGCTGCGTGAGGCGGCACTTGCCTTGCGCTCCGGCGGCGTCTTCATGATCTACGGACCGTTTCTGCGCGAAGGACGGGCCACCAGCGCCGGTGATCTCGAATTTGACGCCAACTTGCGCGCGCGGGATCCGGCGACCGGCTACAAGGATATCGACTGGATCAAGACGCAACTGGAGGCGGTTGGATTTGGCGTCGTGGTGGAAGACATGCCCGCGAATAATCTGATGCTGACTGCCCGCAAGCCTTGATAGCGATGCCGCCAAGCATCCAATCGACAAGACCCAACAAACGATATCCCGAGGTTTCGGCAGGAAACTGCGTTCGCACCGATTGGCGGGTGACAAGGGGGCAACCGGCTGTCAGATTGGCCGTCGGTTGAGGCATTTTCAGGCGGTCCCCCGTGCGATTTTCAATTGGTTTTCTGGCCTTGGCTCTGTTGCTTTCGGCATGCGGCCAACGGGCTGCCGTGCCGCACCCCCCGCGACAGGCTCCGGCGCAGGCGGTCACCAACGCGCCCCGGTTCAGCGACGCCAAACCGCATGAATGGGTGGGCCGCAGCCCGGATCATTATGCTGTGCATGGGATCGACGCCTCGCGCTGGCAGGCCGAGGTTGATTGGCCAACGGCGCAGGCCAACGGCGTTTCCTTCGCCTATTTCAAGGCGACCGAAGGCGGCGACATTATTGATCCGGGGTTTGAGAGCCACTGGAACGCCGCGGGTCGCGCCGGGGTGCCGCGCGGGGCGTATCATTTCTACTATTTCTGCCGACCCGCGATTGAACAGGCCCGTTGGTTCATCCGCAACGTGCCGCGCAGCAAGGGCGCGCTGCCGCCGGTATTGGATATGGAATGGAACGCACATTCGCCGACCTGCACCAAACGCCCTGACGCCGCCCATGTGCGGCATGAGGCACAGGTTTTCCTCGACGCGCTGGAACGTCATTACGGCCAGCGCCCGATCATCTATGTCACCGTGGATTTTTATCAGCACAATGAGATGCAGCGGTTGCAGGGCTATGAATTCTGGCTGCGATCCGTTGCGGGACACCCTTCGGAAATATACCCCGGTCAGGCATGGTCGTTCTGGCAGTATAGCGGCACCGGTCTTGTGCCGGGATTTCAGGGTAAAGTCGATCTCAACGCCTTCGCAGGCTCTCGCGGCGACTGGCAGACGTGGCTGGCGCGGCGGCAGCGTTGAGCGCGCTGATCGATATCGCTGATGGAGCGTGATGCTCCGGGGTATCAAAACCCTCGACTGCGATTCCTATGCGTTGCGGAAATCCTGACGGCGGCGCAGTCCCTTACCCCTGCAAAGTCCGCACGCCGATCCCCTCATCCCGTGCCTTCATCGCGCTCACGGCGGCAATCGCACCGGCAGCGGTGGTGAAATACGGGATCTTGTCCATCAGCGCGACGCGGCGGATGTCGCGGGAATCGTTGATGGATTGCGCGCCTTCTGTGGTGTTCATAACCAAGGCTATATCGTTGTTTTTCAAGCGGTCCACGATGTTCGGACGGCCTTCATAGACCTTGTTGACCAAGGTTGTCGTCGCCCCTGCTGAGGCGAGCCAGGCCGCCGTTCCTTTGGTCGCCACAATCTCGAACCCCATGAAAAGCAGGTCGCGGGCGGCGGCGGCCATCGCGTCGGTCTTGTCCATATCCTTGATCGACAGGAAGACGCGCCCTTCCAGCGGCAGGTCGTTGCCTGCGCCCATTTGCGCCTTCAGAAACGCCAGCGGGAAGGTGCGGTCCCAGCCCATCACTTCGCCGGTGGAGCGCATTTCCGGGCCAAGCAGCGGGTCAACGCCGGGGAAGCGGGCAAAGGGCAAAACTGCTTCTTTTACCGAAAACCACGGCGTAATCGGGTTTGCCAGCGTCATCGGATCGGCCAACGGCAGGTCGGTGTCGGGACCGACACCTTCGGCATAGGGCGCGCGCATCGGGAAGTTAGACAGCGGCTCGCCCGCCATCAGACGCGCCGCGATGGAGGCAATGGCGGAATCGGTTGCCTTGGCGACAAAGGGCACTGTGCGCGATGCACGCGGGTTCACCTCCAGCACATAAATCTCATCGCCTTTCAGCGCGAATTGAACGTTCATCAACCCGACAACTTTCAGCGCGCGCGCCATCGCAACGGTTTGCTCTTTCAACCGTTCGATGATGGCTGGCGACAGAGAGTGCGGCGGCAGCGAACAGGCAGAATCGCCGGAATGCACGCCCGCCTCTTCGATATGTTCCATGATCCCCGCAACATGGACGTTTTGCCCGTCGCACAGGGCGTCGACATCCACCTCGATCGCGCCGGAAAGATAGCTGTCGAGCAGAACCGGGTTCTTGCCCGAAACCTGTACCGCCTCGCGGATGTAGCGTTCCAACTGTGCATCGTCGCGAATGATTTCCATCGCCCGCCCGCCCAGCACGAACGAGGGGCGGATGACCAACGGATAGCCAACATCGGCTGCAACGGCGAAGGCCTCATCGCGTGATCGCGCGGTGCCGTTATAGGGTTGGCGCAAGTCAAGTTTGTTCAGAAGTTGTTGAAAACGCTCCCGGTCCTCCGCCAGATCAATTGCATCCGGCGTGGTCCCCAGAATGGGAATCCCTTCGTCATGCAGGGCATTTGCCAGCTTCAGCGGGGTCTGGCCGCCGAATTGCACGATAACACCGTGAAGCGTGCCGTTTTCCTGCTCCACCCGCAGGATTTCCAGCACATGCTCCAGCGTCAGTGGCTCAAAATACAACCGGTCCGAGGTGTCATAATCAGTCGAAACCGTTTCCGGATTGCAGTTGATCATGATGGTTTCATACCCCGCTGCCGTCAGCGCATAGCAGGCATGGCAGCAGCAATAGTCAAACTCAATCCCCTGGCCGATGCGGTTGGGGCCACCGCCCAGAATGACCACCTTTTTTGCAGCCGAAGGTCGTGCCTCACACTCCACATCCCCCATCGCGGGCGATTCGTAGGTG
>NZ_JAKDLJ010000578.1 GCF_030452865.1 Pseudorhodobacter sp. | reverse complement strand
TGTTCGGTTTGCTCATCCACCCAAGCTATCACCCTGGATTCACATGATGAATCCCAGACAGGATTTGTGCAACAAAGCCCATTGAACCGATCATGGCGGATCGTGGGCAATATAAAAGGGCTTACGTGTTCTGGATTTGCGAACGTCGCATTCGAAAGATTGTTCGGGCAATTGGGGCGGCAAACCGATATCTACCGGATAACGCCTCTAAAAATGGAGAATGCCATGACAACCCTGTATTACGCACCCGGCGCCTGTTCGCTTGCCCCGCATATCGTTCTGGAATGGATCGGCGCCCCTTACGAGGCGGTGAAGGTCGCATTTGGTTCAAAGGAATTGCTCGCTGTGAACCCGGCCGGCGCGGTGCCGACCTTGCGCGAAAGCGATGGCTGGCTGCTGACCCAGGCCGGCGCTATCCTTGACTATCTGGCGCAGAAACATCCGGAAGCGGGCTTGTCGGGTGGCAACAGCCTGCGCGACAAGGCCGAAGCGCATCGCTGGTCATCATTCTTCACCAGCGATATGCACGCCGCGTTCTGGCCAATCTTTTCGCCGCATCGTTACACAACGGATGCAGATGCGGCTGCGAAACAGGCGGTGGTGACCGCGGGGCACGCGTTGGTGCGCAAACAGCTTGGGCTGCTCGATGCTCATATGACAGGCCGCGACTGGGTCTTGGGCGATCGCTCGGTGATTGATACCTATGCGTTTCCGATGCTCCGCTGGGCGATCAAGTTGTTGCCGGGTGGGCTGGACGGCTATCCCAATGTGCAGGCGCTGCATGATCGGATCGCGGTTGATCCTGCGGTGCAGAAAGTGCTCGCCATTGAGACGGGGGCCTGATGTGACCAGCGGCATCCACCATGTCACCGGCATCACCGCCGGCGTGCAGGCCAACGTCGATTTTTACGCGGGTTTTCTGGGCTTGCGATTGGTCAAGCGCACGGGTGGCTTTGAGGATGCCGAGCAGTTGCACCTGTTTTATGGCGATGCGGCAGGCTCCCCCGGCTCACTCATCAGCTTTCTGGTCTGGGAAGCTGGCGGGCGGGGCCGGGTCGGGCATGGGCAGGTGGCGGAAATCGCCTTTGCCGTGCCGCCTGCCAGCATTGGCGACTGGCTGACACGGGCGAGGGATGCACGGGTGCCGGTCGAGGGGCCGGTGCGCGAATTCGGCGCGCCGGTCTTGCGGCTGAAAGACCCGGACAGGCTGATCGTCAAGCTGGTTGGCGCGGACCGCCCCGCCACGCCCCGCCACCGCACCGCTGGCCTATCCAATGGCACCGACACGGCTTTATGGCGCCACCGTTCTGTCGGAACGTCCCGATACGACGGCGGAGTATGTGGCACGGTTTGGCTATGTTGAGAGCAGCTCTGACGGCGCAACCCGGCGGTTGAATTCTGACACTGACATCGTGGACCTGCGCAATGCGTCAGGCTTTGTGCCCAGCATTCCGGGGGCGGGAATTCTCGACCATGTTGCGTTTCGCGCGCCGGGTGCTGACGCCGTGCGTATGACGCGGCTGGCCCTGAAAGACGCCGCCGATGTCACCAACGTCCATGACCGCAAGTATTTCCTCTCGCTCTTTGTCCGCGAGCCCGCCGGAACATTGTTTGAATATGCCACCTATGGTCCAGGATT
>NZ_JAKDLJ010000005.1 GCF_030452865.1 Pseudorhodobacter sp. | reverse complement strand
AGTTTCGGGGGGCAGGTCACTTCATCGCCGGTATCCTGGTCGGGTTCGCGCTCTATCTGCCGAAGGCCTGGACGGATGACCGGGATCGCCTGGCGACAGCCCATGTGCCGAAAAACGTTCACTTTACCACCAGGCCGGCACTGGCGCTTACGATGATCGAGCGGGCGATTGCGCAAAACCTGCCGTTTTCCTGGGTGGCGGCCGACAACGTCTATGGCGTTCAAACGCAAGGCCAGGGGCTATGTGCTGGGCATGAACGCCAACCCTTCCTTCCGCTCATGGGGCAAGCCGCTGGCCGTGGCAAGTCCAGCGAAGCACATCGCTGAAGCTTTGCCCGAGAATGCCTGGAACCGCGTGCCGGAAGGCGACGGAACCAAGGGCCCGAAACTACATGACTGGGCCTTTCTCGATCTCGCTGATCTTGACGCCGATGATTTCGACGCGGCTTTCGCCGACCTCTGGACCCGCGGGCTGCTGATCTGCAGCAACATCGCCGACGGCGATCTCACCTTCTTCTCGACCTGGTGTCCGCTTGGTGCAACTTTGGAAAAACGGGTAACAGTGGAAGGCGCATCGTTGCGCGATCGAAGATAGTTTTGAAGCCGCCAAGAACGAGTTCGGCCTCGACCACACTGAAACCCGCTCCTGGCATCGCTGGCATCGGCACGTCCCGCTGGTGATGCTCGCTTTCGCGCGGATGGTCATCATCCGCAATCACGCCAACTCCCGTCCTTCGGATCGCCAAAAAACAATGCAATCGCCAAGGGGCAGGATCGCCAACTGATCCGCTGGTCGATGCCGGAAATCCGCCGCATCGCCACGCGCCTCGCGCGGCATCAAATTCATCCCGTCCATGTCATCAGATGGTCGCTCGGGCGACGAGCGCATCAGGCAGCAGCGCAACAAGCACACATCAAATCCAAAATGCAACTGGAATGCCAAGGGCCGTTGGCTCGCCGGGCTGGATGATTGCGGCGGCAATCGAGATGAAGGCTTTGATCTCTGATCAGATTTACAGGATCGCATGGAGATCCCTTTGTGTTCCATCAACTTGCAGACGCAATTTTCGATCAGATGCCGCCATTTTTAGGTTTCCCTGTCAAACTCCGCCGGAAACCTCAAATTGCATTTCGGCTGGGTGACAGGGATGATGGCGCGATCCTTCATGCCTTTTCGCAGCCAATCGGCTCGGCGGCCTTGTCCACTTCCCTCTCATCGTTTGCGTGCAAACAATGAGACCGGGCCAGCAGATGTCCGGCTCAGGCGTTGCGGACCAGGGCTTGGGTCTCGCTCAAGTCATGGGGCTGTCCGGGCATCAGGCAGAAATCGACGAGATCACCGTGCGCGTCCGTCATAGCCAGAATTTTCGTCGTTATGCCGCCACGAGCCCCCCCTCTCGGTGACTGCCTTCAATCGCCTGCCGGGCAACGGATGGCCTGGCTTTGAGTCCCCCTTTTGCGCCCTGACCCGCGCGGTGAACCTTGACGATGGTTCCGGCAATCATTGCGTATTCGAGGTCTGCGTCCGAGGCCAAGACTTTGAACATAAGACGGAAAGCATCCGCCTTGACCCACCTGCGGAACCGCTTGAAAACGCTTTTCTATTTGCCAAATTCGTTCGGAACTTCCCGCAACTGCGCCCCGGTGCGAACAATGCACAGGACTGCCTCCATGAACAGGCCCGCGCGCCCTGCGCGCCCCGGATCGGATGGCTTCGCAAGGCAATAAGGTTCGATGATCGCACAGTGGGCATGACCCAAAGCGCGTCAAGCCTGCTCTCCTATGTTTGCAACCTTGAATCTGAAGTCAGATCATTTGGGGATTCGATACGTCAACAATCGCTAGCACTCTCCCGTCTTCTCTGTAAAAATATCCTGGGGGGAATTGCCGCAAGGCAAGGGGGGCAAAGCCCCCGCTCTCGTCCCCGAAGCGGAGGTATAATGTCATCCCAAACCACAGATTTCGCCATTATCGGCGGCGGCATCGTTGGTCTTGCCACCGCGCTGGAACTGCAATCACGCCATCCAAACGTGAAAATAACCCTGCTGGAGAAGGAACCGCGCCCTGCGCTGCATCAGACCGGGCGAAATTCGGGGGTGATCCACGCCGGCGTCTACTATGCACCCGGCAGCCTCAAGGCACAATTTTGTGCCGCCGGTGTCCCCGCGACCCTTGCCTTTTGCGCCGAGCATTCCATCCCGACCCAGACCTGCGGCAAGCTGATCGTCGCCACAGACGCTTCCGAACTCCCCCGCATGGTCAATCTCGAAACCCGCGCCCGCGCCAACGGGATTGAGATTGAACAGCTGACTGGAGAGCAAGCGCGCACGCTGGAGCCAAACATCGCCGCAGTCGCTGCGCTGCTTTCACCAGCCACCGGTATCGTTGATTTCGGCGTGGTCGCGCTGAAAATGGCGGAAGTGTTCAAGGCGCGGGGCGGCGAAATCCACCTCAATGCCCACGTCACCGGCGGCACGGAAGGCGCGCAAGGGATCACGTTGGAAACCAGCATTGGCCGATATTTCGCAGGCAAAGCCGTGTTCTGTGCGGGATTGCAATCCGACCGCATGGCGCGAACCTTCGGTGCCGATGTCAAATTTCGGATCATCCCGTTTCGCGGCGACTATTTCGCGATCAAGAACCAACCGCCCAACCTCGTGCAGCATCTGATCTACCCGATCCCGGACCCGGATCGCCCCTTCCTCGGTGTGCATCTGACCCGCAAAATGAACGGCGGATTTACTGTTGGCCCTTCGGCGGTTCTTGCAGGCGCGCGCGAAAGCTATGGCAAAGCCAGCGTCGATCTTGCTGATCTCGGCTCGACGCTCGGCTATGCCGGTTTCTGGAAGCTGCTGGTGAAAAATGCGGGCTCCGCGCTGGATGAGCTGGGTTCCGCAATGTTCCGCACTCTCTATCTGAAAAAGGTACAACGCTACTGCCCGCGCATTCAGGCTGCAGACCTTTCCCCCTATAAATCGGGGATCAGGGCGCAAGCGGTGGCACCCGACGGCAAGATTATCGACGATTTCCTGTTTGTCGAAACCGCGCACGGCCTGCATGTCTGCAACGCGCCTTCCCCTGCGGCCACCTCTGCCATTCCGATCGCTGCACACATCGCGGACCGGTTGCTGCGGGCTTAACGCTTCGGTATTTGCAACACCGCCAGTTCCTGTTCAAACGCCACCCTCACCGGTTCCGCGCCGTGCAGAAGTGACAACCGCAACAGGCCAAAGCGAATATGCGCCAATTCGCGGTAATGCGTCAAAAACGCCGCGTTCAGGCTTGCACCGGTCACAGCACCCAGTACCGGCACCGCTTGTGCAGCCAGTTTCTGGCTCATGACCGCTGCAAATTTCGGCACGATCTTGGCGAGCAGCTTTTGCAACGCCGGGCCCGTCAGCGTGATCCGTGCCCCGATGAAGGAGGAGTTGATCCCATCGTCATCATCCAGCGGCCCGCCCGACATCAGCACCCGCAATGCCTCTGCCCGCACTTCCGGAAGGTTGGTGTCGAACCCTTCCGCCTCTGCCGCACGCAGGATTGCATGCAGGATCACGGTGATCGAGATCGGAAGTTCGGCCAAAGCCGTCGCAAAGCCGCCGGCACCACCAACCGCGCCGGTAATGGCCGCCAGCACCGGCGCGCCGTGTCGCCCGACATCCGGCGCGCGTTGACCGCGCTGCGCCAGATCGACCGCGCGGCGCAAAGCGGCAGAGGTCACCTGCTCCACCCGCGCGCGCAAGCCCTTCGGAAGCTTGTCCAATTGCGCTTCCAGCGTGCCACCGAATTTGTTCAGCACCCGCATCAGCGGACCATTGACCCGGCTTTGGCGATAGGCCAGCGCCGAAATCTCCAGCCCCGGATCAGCGAGGGGGTTACTCGGCAGTTGATGTACAAGCGGGTTTTCCATGCGTTGAATCTATGCAGACCGGTTTTGCAAAACAAGCGGCAGATGTACGATTCACGCAAGGGCGCGCGTCACCTCACCCTCGATCCCCGCCCAGGCACCATCGCGCAATTCATGGCCCAAAACCCGGTCCGGGTTTGTGGGTGGCGGCATCACCACGCCGTCCAACCGGACAAAGCCAAATCGACCGTAATAAGGTGCGTCGCCGACCAGAAGCACACGCGTCCACCCCAGACCACGCGCGCGTGACAGGCTTTCGGTAATCAGCAATGCGCCCAAACCTTCACCCTGCCGCGTCGGATGCACCGCAATAGGCCCAAGCAAAAGCACGTCGCGCCCGCCGACCTTGGCTGGCCAATAGCGGATTGCTGCCGCCAGAACGCCGTCAGCGTCCCGCAAAAGCAGACAGAGCGAGGCAATTGTCGGCACCCCGTCGCGCAGCCTATACGACGAGAGTGCGGTGCGTCCGGGCGCAAAACACAGGTCATAAAGAGCCTCGACCTCCCACCAGTCGGCCTCTGCCTCTTCTTGCAACCGATACAAAGGCAGCCCCCCTGTAAATTCCCCGACGCGCCTAACATGCTGCGGAGAAAGGGGCAATTGCCACCCTTGATTTTCGCGTGCCAGGCGATACCTCATGGACCGGATCAAATGCCCCGGCGCGTGACAATGGGTAAGTCGTAAACCGCAAACGCAACAATTGCAGGGTGCCGCCAAGTCTCGCGGGTGACGATGATTTACAGGGTTGCCGACCGCATGATAGCCAATAGAAAGTGGCCCGATGCCGTTCCTCTTTCGTTTGAAAGCACAGTATGACAAAGACCGTCAAAGACTACATCCGCACCATCGAAGGCTTCCCGCATGAGGGGATTTTGTTCCGCGATGTGACCACGCTCTTTGCTGACCCGCGCGGGTTTCGCATGGCGATTGACCAGCTTCTGTCGCCCTATGCCGGGATGCAGATTGACAAGGTGACCGGGTTGGAGGCGCGCGGTTTCATCCTTGGCGGGGCGGTGGCGCATCAGCTTTCGACGGGTTTTGTGCCGATCCGCAAAAAGGGCAAACTGCCGGGTCGCACCGTCGCCCAAGCCTACACGCTGGAATATGGTGAGGCGGTGATGGAAGTGCATGACGACGCTTTCCTGCCGGGTGAGAAGGTGCTGCTGGTTGATGATCTGTTGGCGACAGGGGGCACTGCCGAAGCCGGGATCAAGTTGATTGAGCGGCTTGGTGCGCAGGTGATTGGCTGTGCCTTCGTCGTGGATCTGACTGATCTGGGTGGCCGCAAGAAGCTGGAGGCTTTGGGGATGGAAGTCCACGCGCTCTGCGCGTTCGAAGGACACTGAGCCGATGCGGCGCTCGGTAACCTTTTGGTAACGGATTGGCCTTAGAACGAAGAAACCGGGATGACCGGTCGCTGCTTGCAAACACGTGACCACTCAACCCCAGCCCTGCCGGTTTACCCCGGCGGGGCATCTCGTTTCCACGGGAACAGGAAAAATTCTTCGCCAAAGAAATTCGCGAGCCTCCATTGCGTTCCTGGTTTTCGAATGCCGGATTTCGACACAGGTTGGATTCAGGTATTTTTACCAAGATGAAATGAGGACGGCTCTCGCAGGACGGCGCCGGGGTTCATGATGCCATTCGGGTCCAGCGCCGATTTGATCGCCCGCATTGCGGCCAGCTTCGTCGAGTCGCCGTATTTTTCCAGATCGTCGATCTTCAACCGGCCGATCCCGTGTTCGGCACTGACAGATCCGCCGCGCGCGTCGACCATGTCATGTATGAGAGTTTTGATTGCATTGCCAAGCCGTTGATATTCGTCACGGGACCGGCCCGTGGCAGGGAAAACATTGTAATGCAGGTTGCCGTCGCCAAGATGGCCGAAACAATTGATCCGGCAATCGCAGAGTTTGGCGAGGGCGGGCGCGGCATCCGCGATGAAGCCTGCGACTTCACCCAAGGGCAGCGAGACATCATGGCTGGAAATCGCCCCGATCCGGCGATTGCCCTCGGGCAGGGATTCACGCAGCGCCCAGAAATCACTGCGCTGGGTCTCGGATTGCGCGATCAACCCGTCTAGCACCAGACCCGCGTTTACGCCATCCTCGAACAGGCGCTCCAAGGCTGTGTCGGGGCCCAGCCCTTCTGGCAGGCCAAGATCAATCAGCACCATCCAATCCGGCGCGGTCGCAAAAGGCTGGCGCAAATCGGGCATGGTTTCGGCCAGAAAATCCAAGCCGGTTTTTGCGATCAACTCAAAGGCAGAAACCAGCCCACCGAGGCGCGTTTGTGCCAGCGCCAGAAGCTCCAATGCGGCGGCGGGGTTCGGCACCACCATCAGCGCGGTGCCCACCCCTGCCGGAACCGGGGCGAGTTTCAGGCTCGCCGCCGTGATCACGCCCAGCGTGCCTTCCGCGCCGATCAAAAGGTTGCGCAGGTCATAGCCGGTGTTGTCCTTGCGCAGCCGTTTCAACCCGTGCCAGATCGCGCCATTGGGCAGCACCGCCTCCAGCCCCAGACACAGATCGCGCGTGTTGCCGTAGCGCAGCACATTCACACCGCCCGCATTTGTCGAAAGGTTGCCGCCGATCCGCGCCGTGCCCTGGCTGGCCAACGACAGCGGGAACAGCCGATCCACGGCAAGGGCGGCACTGTGCACCTCGGCCAGGGTGGCCCCCGCTTCGACAATGATCACATATTCTGCCGGGTGGACGGCGCGGACGGCGCGCATCCGTTCCAGTGACAGCACAAGCGGCAAGGGACCATCGGGCTTGATCTGCCCGAGAACGAGCCCGGTGCCGCCACCAAAAGGCACCACACCGACGCGGGCCGCATTACAGGCGGCGAGGATGGTTGACACCTCCTCTACACTGCGCGGGCGCGCGATAGCGGCGGCGTGACCCGCGGTCCGGCCGCGCGGATCGGTCAGGTAGCGGGCTTCTGGCGGCGTAAGTGCGCCTTCCGGCAATCGCGCGGCGAGGTTTTGCAGAAAGGCCGGGTCAGCAGGGTTCACCATGGGAGCCTCCTTTTGGTCTTGGCACCGGGACTTTATCCAGCGCCTGTCCGCCCGCGCCTGTCATTGCGCAGATTGGCGTAAAGCACATGATTGCGCCAGCGCCCGCCAATTTGCAGATAACTTTGCGCTACCCCTTCATATTTGAAGCCGGTTTTTTCCAATGCCCCGCGTGAGGCGGCGTTCTCCGGCAGGCAGGCGGCCTCCACCCGGCTGATGTCAAGCGCGGTGAAGGCGTGGTGAACGACTGTCAGGATCGCCTCGCGCATGAAGCCCTGACGCGCAAAGGGTTGCCCGATCCAATAACCAAGCGTACCAGCCTGCGACGGACCGCGCCTGATATTGTCCAAGGTGATGCCGCCGAGCAACCGGCCAGTGTCGCGCTGAAACATCATCAGCGGCAAGGCGGTGCCTTGGGATTGCGCGCGGGCGCACCAATAGACCCGGTTGGTAAAGGCGCGACGCGACAGATGATCCTCGGCCCAGACAGGCTCCCACGGGTTCAGAAAACCGGCACTGGCTTTGCGCAGATCGGACCAAGGGCGCCAATCGGCATGCACCGGCAGCCGCAGGGTCATCCGCTCCGTCTCAATCCGCAGTTTGCGCCGGAATGACAGCATCAGCCACCAAGCCCGCGCCGGATATCCTCCAGCCCCGGCGCTTTTCCGACCGGGCCGTAAAGCGCCAGAGCCGCATCCGCGCCGATCATTTCACCAGCATAGCGGCGCACATCGGGCATGGTCACCGCATCAATCTTGGCAACTGCCTCGTCGGGTTCCGGCACCCGGCCATGGATCGCCAGCAGACGGGCCAACCGCTCCGCCCGGCTTGACGGGCTTTCCAGGCCCATCAGCATCCCGGCTTTCAGTTGCACCCGTGCGCGGGCAACCTCGGCTTCGGTCATGTCGCTTGCTGCGCGCTTCAATTCGGCAACCGTAAGTGAGGTCAGATCCGCGATTTCGGCTTCCGACGTGCCGGCATAGATCGTAATTTGCCCCGCATCCTCATAAGCGCCGGATTGGGCAAAGATGGAATAGCACAGCCCGCGTTCCTCGCGGATCTTCTGGAACAACCGGCTGGACATGCCGCCGCCCATCGCCATTGCATAGATTTGCGCGGTATAGACATCGGGGGCAAGATACCCGGGCGCATCAAACGCCAGGGCGAAATGCACCTGCTCCAGCGCCTTGGTTTCGCGGCGTTCCATGCCTTTGAAAGCTGCGCGCTGGATTGCGCCGCCCCCCCCGGCTTTGCGACCGCCGAACAGCGCCTCGGCCTGTGCCACGATGGCATCATGGTCCACCGCACCTGCGGCTGAGAGGATCATCCGGTCCGGGCTATAGTGTTCGGCGACAAACTTGGTCAGGTCATCGCGGGAAAACCCGCTGACCCGTTCGGCGGGACCAAGGATGGTGCGGCCAAAGGGCTGATCAGGGTAGCACGCCTCTTGCAGCCAATCGAAGATGATGTCGTCGGGCGTGTCAAGCGCCTGCCCGATTTCCTGCAAGATCACATTGCGTTCGGTCTCAATCTCTTTCGGGTCAAACACCGGATTGAGGATGATATCGCCGATCACATCCACCGCCAGCGCCACGTCATCTTGCAGCACACGGGCGTAAAATGCCGTCATCTCACGCGACGTATACGCGTTGATATAGCCGCCAACATCCTCGATTTCCTCGGCAATCCGCAAGCTGCTGCGCTTTTCGGTGCCTTTGAACGCCATATGCTCCAGAAAATGGGCGATGCCGTTCTGTTCCACTCTCTCATGCCGCCCGCCTGCGGTGATCCAGATGCCCACGCTCGCGGATTTCAGGCCGGGCATCGCCTCCGTCACGATGCGGAAACCGTTGGGCAAGGTGGTCAGGCGGCTGGTCAATGGACGATCCCTTCGCGGATATGGGCCTGAAGCGTTGCGAGGTCATTGGGCAGGCGGGTCAGGCGTTCAGGGCGATCAAAGAGGTCGGCCATACGCTCCGGCAGGTTCGGGCGGATACCCATCGCCGCCTCTACCGCATCAGGGAATTTGGCCGGATGCGCGGTGGCCAAAGTGATCATCGGGGTCGCGCCAAGATGATCGGCGGCGACCCAAACGCCGACAGCCGTATGCGGGCAAAGCACTTCACCGCACCCCGCAAACGCTGCTTTGATTGTCGCGCGGGTTTCATCTTCTGAACAACGGCCCGAGGCGAATTCATCGCGCAGCATCTGCAACGCGCCTTGGCTGATCTTGAAGCCGCCAGATTTCAACTCACCCATCAATACCGATACCGCAGCACCATCGCGCCCATAAGCGTCGAACAACACCCGTTCAAAGTTGGAGGACACCTGAATATCCATCGACGGGCTGATCGAGGGTTTCACCCCGTCGGTCCGATAGTCGCCAGTTTTCAACGCGCGGTCCAGTATGTCATTCTGATTGGTGGCGATCACCAGATCCCTGATTGGCAGACCCATCGCCCGCGCGATATAGCCTGCAAAAATATCGCCGAAATTGCCAGTCGGCACGGTAAAGCTGACCTCGCGATGCGGTGCGCCCAGCGACACGGCAGAGGAGAAGTAATACACCACCTGCGCCAGAACCCGCGCCCAGTTGATGCTGTTCACCCCCGCCAACCGAACCTCGTCGCGGAAGGCAAGGTCGTTGAACATATCCTTCACGCGGGCCTGCGCATCATCAAAATCGCCATCAATCGCGATGGCATGGACATTCGGCTCCGTTGGCGTGGTCATCTGCCGCCGTTGCACGTCTGACACCCGACCATGCGGGTAGAGGATGAACACATCGACATTGCTCAAGCCCCGGAACGCCTCGATCGCCGCTGATCCGGTATCGCCGGAGGTGGCGCCTACTATCGTGATCCGCTGCCCCGATTTGGCAAGAGCTGCCTGCATCATCTGGCCGATCAACTGCATCGCGAAATCCTTGAACGCCAAGGTCGGGCCGTGGAACAGTTCCAGCAGGAAATGATTGGGGCCAAGCTGTACCAACGGCGCACGGGCAGCATGGCCGAAGCCGGCATAGGCGCGCGTGATCAAGCCGCGGAATTCCTCCTCGGTGAAAGTATCCCCCAGAAACGGCCACATCACCCGGAACGCCACATCCTCATAAGGCAGACCGGACAACGCGGCAATCTCCGCATGGCTGATCTGTGGGATGGATTCGGGGACATAAAGCCCGCCGTCACGCGCAAGGCCCGTCATCATCGCATCGCAAAAGCCCAAGGATGGGGCCTGACCCCGGGTTGAGATATAGCGCATCAGAAGCCTCCCTTCATTCCACGTTTCGCCTGATACGCCAGAGCATCAGCCCTGTCATCCCCGCCCAGACAATCGCGAGCAAAAACCATGTGATCGCATAGTTCAGATGGTTGTTGGGGATGCTTGCGCTGTCCACCGGCAGCGGCTCTATCCCGTCGCCGGTATCGGTACGCGCGACGATCAACACCGGTTCCGCCTTCAGCGCCACCGCCATCGCGGGCAGGTCACGCGCAAACCAGATGCCACTTTTCGCGTCCGGTGCCGGAGTATAGCTGTCCACCTCCTGCGGCCAAAGCAGATTGCCGGTGACGGTCAGCGCACCAACCTCGCGCGGGACGCCGCGCGCCATTTCCGGCACAAAGCCGCGGTCGATCAGCAGGCGGCGGCCATTCTCCGCCTCCATCACCGCGATGATCCGGTAACCGGCACCGATATCCTTGCGGCTGACCAGCACATCCAACTCCTCCCCCGTCAGTTGCCCCGAAACCGTGACCGGCAAAAATCGGTCACGAGCTGGATCGGGCGTGTCCGGCAAAGCCACCGGGGCGTCGTTGATCCGCGCATCAATTTCCGCCAGTATCGTCTGTTTCCATACGAGGCGCTGCACCTGCCACAGGCCAAGCGCCACCAGAATGGCGACCCCGGCCAAACCGAAAAGCAGCGGAACAATCATGCGGCGTGTCATCGGTAACCTGTTCCTACACGGGTAAAAAGCAAAGGCGCGGCCCCATCGGCCCGCGCCTTTTCATCCACGGGCATGCACCCTGAAATCAGCGCCTATTGGCCCCAGACGTAGATTGCCGCAAACAGGAACAACCACACCACGTCAACGAAGTGCCAGTACCATGACGCCGCCTCAAACCCGACGTGGCGTTCCGGCGTGAAATGCCCCTTGTAGACGCGGATCAGGCAGACGGTCAGGAAAATCGTCCCGATGATGACGTGGAAACCGTGGAAGCCCGTCGCCATGAAGAAGGTCGCGCCATAGATGTTGCCCGCAAAGCCAAAGGCCGCGTGGCTGTATTCATAGGCCTGAAAGAAGGTGAACATCAGACCCAACAGGATCGCGATGATCAGCCCGGATTTCATGTCCTTGCGGTTGTTCTCATGCACCAGGGCATGGTGTGCCCATGTCGCCGCTGCACCCGAACACAGCAAAATCAAGGTGTTGATCAGTGGCAGATGCCAAGGATCAAAGGTTTCGATCCCGGTCGGGGGCCAAACACCGTCAATGCCGGGTGACAGTGGCCCCATCGGGTACAGCGCATGTTTGAAGAAGTTCCAGAACCACGCCGCGAAGAACATCACTTCGGAGGTGATGAACAGGATGAAACCATAGCGCAGGCTGATCGCGACAACCGGGGTATGATCGCCGGTCTCGGCTTCATGCACGACCTCGGACCACCAGCCGTACATGACATAAAGCACCGCGGCCAAGCCGATCAGAAACAGCCATGGGCCAGACCCGTGCATCCAGAGCACGGCGCCGAACAACATGGTGAATGCCCCGGCGGCCCCCATAAAGGGCCAGATCGACGGCGGGAGGATGTGGTAATCGTGGTTCTTGGCGTGGGCCATGGTCGTCTTTCCCTCGTTTTTTTTCGTGCGCCGCGCTTGTCGCGGGCGGTTCCTGTCAGTTTAACGGGTTCGCGGCGGTCGCGGCAAGCCCTGCTTGCTTATAAACCCGCACATAGGCGTCGTGGAATGTATAGGATAGCGTGATCTCATGGATATACTGCGCCTCCGGATCATTCACGATGTCGGGGTCAACATAGAAGGTCACCGGCATGATCGCCCGCTCTCCCGGTTGCAAAACCTGCATCGTGAAGCAGAAACAGGCGATCTTGGTGAAATAGCCCCCGGCCTGATCCGGCGTGACGTTATAGCTGGCTTGCCCTGCGACAACATGGTTGGTCGGATTATAGGCTTCATAGAACGCCAGACCCGTTTCGCCGATCCGGATATCCATCTTGCGCTGCATGGGTTTGAAGGTCCAAGGCATGTCGCGATCAAGCGACGCGTCGAACCGCACGGTGACGGTTTGGTCAAGGATCACATCGGACGGCTTTTCCGCGACAGATGTGGTTCCGGCAAAACCGGTGACGCGGCAGAACCAGTTGTAGAATGGCACTGCAGCGAAGGACAAGCCAACCATCAGCGCGACCACAGCCGCCAGCGATGTCGCGGTTTTCTGAACCGGAGTCATTGCGTCGCCTCCGGCGGGCGGGCGGCAGGCGCGGTCTCACTCTGGCCCGGCACAATTTCAGGGCGCAGCACATGGTCAAAGCCCTGCGCCTGCCCGAGGCGTGTGACCTTCACCACCGTCAGCCCAAAAATCAGAACAACGAAGGCCGCGAGGACCAAGCCGAGCCCGACATTGCGGCCAAAGCGGCGTTTGTGCAACTCATGCTGTTCCGGAAATGCCATGTTACCAGCCTCCTAGCCCGTAGGGCTTCAATGCAGCTTCGGCCAGAAATGCGCCGAAGTGCAGAAAAAGATAGAGCAGGGAAAACTTGAACACCTGCTTTTCCACGGCGTAATGATCCGCTTCGGCCTGCACCTCATCCCGGCGCCAGATGCGCCACGCGCCCCACAGGAAAACCGCGTTCAAAATGACGGACACCGCTAGATAGATCGGGCCGCCGATGGAGGTGAAACCAGCGGCAAGCGCGAAGGGCACCAGCGCCACAGTATAGACCATAATATGCGCGCGTGTCACCTTGCGGCCATGCGTCACCGTCAGCATCGGGACACCTGCGTTCGAATAGTCTTCCTTCATGAACAGTGCCAACGCCCAGAAATGCGGCGGCGTCCACATGAAGATCAGCATGAACATCAGCACCGCCTCAACCGAGATGCCGCCCGTAACAGCAACCCAGCCGATCATCGGCGGAAACGCCCCTGCTGCCCCCCCGATCACGATGTTCTGCGGGGTGGAGCGTTTCAGCCACATGGAATAGACCACGGCGTAGAAGAAAATCGTGAAGGCCAGAAGGCCAGCCGCCAGCAGGTTCGAGGCAAGTGCCAGCATCACCACGGCGATGCCGGAAAGTGCAAGGCCGAAACCCAGCGCCTCCCCCGGCTGGACGCGCCCCATCGGAATCGGACGCTTGGCGGTGCGCTTCATCACCGCATCAATATCGGCATCCCACCACATATTGAGCGCGCCTGACGCCCCTGCGCCCAAGGCGATGAACAGGATCGAGGTCATTGCGATAAAGGGATGCACATTGCCCGGTGCGACCAGAACGCCCACCATCGCGGTGAACACCACAAGCGACATTACACGCGGCTTCAGCAGGGCGATGTAATCGCCAAACCCCGCCTCGCCCGATTGTTCATAAAGCCGTGCATCGCTCATGCCGAAGACCCTTCAAAAGATAAGGTGGGGCCGGGTTTCACCGCCCCATCCGGTCTGTTTTCCGCCTTGCGGATCAAAGTGCGTGGTCAACCTTGGCCTTTGCCAACCATGTGTCATAAGCCTCCTGCGAGACGACCTTGACGGTGATCGGCATATAGGCATGGTCCTTGCCGCAGAGTTCAGAGCATTGACCGAAATAGATGCCCTCGCGATCCGCCTTGAACCACAGATGCGCCAGCCGGCCGGGAACCGCGTCCTGCTTCACGCCAAAGGCCGGGACCGTCCAGGAATGGATCACATCGCTGCCGGTGACCGTCATCACCACGACCTTGTTGACCGGAACGACAACCGCTTGATCGGCGACCAGCAGATAATCGCTTTCGGCATAGCCATTTTCGACCAGTTTGTCCTTGTCCATCAGGAAGGCTTCAAGCCCCACCGCCTCGTCCGTGTATTCATAGCCCCAATACCACTGGTTGCCGGTGACCTTGATATTGACCTCCCCTTTCGGGATTTCCTGCTGCTTGAACAGCACCGGAAGCGAGAAAGCACCGATGAATACCAGAATCACAATCGGAACGATGGTCCAAGCCACTTCCAGCGGACTGTTATGGGTGAAGGTCGCCGGAACCTTGTTGCGCTTTTCATTGAAACGGAAAGCGACATAGAGCAGCAATGCGGTCACCAGAAGCGTGATTCCGGCAATGATGATCAGGATGAAATGGTCCAGCCAGTGAATGTCGCGGGCGAGTTCGGTCGCTGCGGGCTGAAAGCCCATCAAGCCGTTTTCCGGCCTTCCCACGATTTCCAGTTTCTGGTCCTGCGCAAAGGCCATTCCGGCCCCCCACAGTGTCATCAAACTTGCGGCAATGCCGGTAAGACCTGTCTTCATGCGCATCTGCATATCCCGTTCGTTCCTACGTTCGTTCCAACGTTCGTTTCTGCGGCTGTTATTCAGCCTGCTTTTGGGTTCTTCCGATTATACGGCAGAATCCCGTTGTTTCCATCCTTGGTGAAACCATATTAAGGCAAGAACGACAAGAGAAACCATTGCGGCATAGCGACGCCGATTGACCTAAATCAAGGACAGTGCCATGACAGAAGCCCCTTTTCGCCCGTTCGAGACGCATCTGGACGAAGCGAAATCGCTTTTGCTGCTGCGCGAGGCCACTGCTGGCGCAGATGATGGTGAGTTGTTTCTGGAGCGGAAGCGTTCAGAAGCCATCGTTCTGGATGATGGCAGGGTGAAAAACGCGAGCTACGACGCCTCTGAAGGCTTCGGATTGCGCGCCGTGCGCGGCGAGGTCGCGGGTTATGGTCATTCCACCGAAATCTCTGAACCCGCTTTGCGCCGGGCGATGGACACCGCACGTCTGGCAGTTGGAGATGGCGGCGGCAGTATGGCCGATGCACCAAAAGGCACCAATCTGCGGCTTTATACCGATGCCGACCCGATGGCGGATGCGAGTTTTGCAGGCAAGATCGACCTTTTGCGTGAAATTGATGCGTTTGCACGGGCGCTTGACCCGCGTGTGATTCAGGTTTCGGCGACCATTGCGGCGGGATTGCAGGAGGTAGAGATTTTGCGCCCCGAAGGCCTGCGCCTGTCCGATATCCGGCCGATGGCACGGCTGAATATCTCGGTGATCGTCGAACAGAACGGTCGACGCGAATCAGGTGGAATGGGCGGCGGCGGCCGGTATGGTCTGGCGCGTCTGATGGACCCTGCGCATTGGCAAGGCGTCGCGCGCGAAGCGCTGCGCATCGCGCTGGTGAACCTTGAGGCGGTGCCTGCCCCGGCGGGCATGATGGATGTGGTTTTGGGGGCGGGTTGGCCCGGCATCTTGCTGCACGAAGCCATCGGTCACGGCTTGGAGGGTGATTTCAACCGCAAGAAAACCTCGGCCTTCGCCGGGTTGATGGGGCAGCAGATTGCCGCCAAAGGTGTGACCGTGCTGGATGATGGCACCATCCCGGATCGGCGCGGCTCCCTTTCCTTTGACGATGAGGGCACGCCGAGCGGCAAGAATGTGCTGATAGAGGATGGGGTTCTGGTTGGCTATATGCAGGACCGCCAGAATGCGCGGTTGATGGGCGTCGCGCCCACCGGGAACGGACGGCGCGAAAGTCATGCCCATATCCCGATGCCGCGCATGACCAACACCTATATGCTGGGCGGCACGGCCGACCCCGCGGAAATCGTTGCCAGCCTGAAAGACGGGATTTATGCGGTGGGCTTTGGCGGTGGTCAGGTCGATATCACCAACGGCAAATTCGTGTTTTCCTGCACCGAGGCGTACCGGGTGCAAAACGGCAAAATCGGCGCGCCGGTCAAGGGCGCAACACTGATTGGCGATGGCGCTACGGCGTTGAAACAAATCCGCGCGATTGCCAATGACATGGCGATGGACCCCGGCATCGGCAATTGCGGCAAAGCTGGTCAATGGGTGCCTGTGGGGGTCGGCCAACCGACGCTGCTGATCGGCGGGCTGACCATCGGCGGCTCTGCGGCCTGATGGGGTGGTTCCGCTCTGACCCGCAGCGTCCTGTGCCAAACGGCGTGCTGTTCACCGGCATCGCGGTGATTTGGGGCGCGCCTTGCGTAGCGGGGTGGATGCTGGTGGCCGTCTTGTTGGCGACGAAAAGCGTGGTGGCGGCGGAAATGCAACTTACTCTGTATGGCCTTGTCTATCTGTTGATCTTTTCACCGCTGTTTTCATGGGTCGGCTGGATTTTGGCCGCCCCGTTGTTGTGGTTTATGCTGCGGGATGGCGGGTTCGGATGGCTGAGTGCGGCGTTGCTGGGCCTGCTAATCGGCGCAATCGGCGGCAGTATCGTCGGCACAGTGGCAGCAGCGCCCTTTGGCCTGCTCGCTATTCTGGCACTACGCTGGTTTTTGGGCCGATCGTTGAAACTGAAACTGGCGTAGCGGGGGACATTCTGTCCCCCCTTGGCCTGAAGGCCAATTCCCCCCTTGAAGGTATTTTTACCAAGATGAATTGGCAGAAGAACAGGCGCCCCTTGCTTTGTTTTGGCTGCGACCCTATCTTTCTGGGTGGCGGGTACTGCTCGGTTCGTGATTGGCCCTTTTCCAGTGGCCGATAAGCATCTCCGAGGGAGCTGGCTCTGTCAAGGTTCTGGCCTTGGTATCTGGCGACCACCTGAACACTCAGGCTCTCGGGAAATTCAAGCCGACACGGCTGCTGCGGTTCCTGCCACTCTCATCGCCGCTTGGTACCGATATGTACCGGTGCGAGTTCGGCGGGAATGGTTTGTTTCTTGCCGGTTTTGGGGCCGTCATCACGTTGAGCCATGCTCATCACCGCATAGGCGAACTGGACCCCGGCAAACACAATGCCGTTAAAGACCACCATCATCACAAAGCCCAGCCAGCCTTTGTCAGTTTCGGTAAAAAGATGCCAAAGCCCCGCCACGTCAAAGCAGATCAGCCCCGAAACGAATGCAAATGCCAGCGCAAAGCCGATGGCAACATTGACGATATAGAGACGGATCAGTTTCGGCATGTGGTTCCCATTTCCTTCGCGGGTTATGGTAGCATGGCGAGCCGGGAACGGGCGCAGGCGTTTTGTCGCGGTTTCATGCTTGGCAAAAGCAACCTCAGAACGCCTCGGGTTTCGCCTCGCGCGCCATGTGGTCCAGAACGGCGTTGACGAATTTCGGCTCCTTTCCTTCCGGAAAGAACGCCTTGGCCACATCGACATATTCTGTGATCACCACTTTCGGCGGAGTTTGCATTTCGACCAATTCGGCACCGGCGGCGCGAAACAACGCGCGCAGAACCGGGTCAATCCGGTCAATCGGCCATTTCGCCACCAAGGCGCGGTCGGTCATCTGGTCAATCCGCGCCTGACGGTTGACGGCATGGTTCAGCAGCGCGCGAAAATGGGTAACGTCACCATCAGCCATTTCATCGCCATCATAGATCGCGCCGAAACGGTGGTCCTCAAACTCGCGTTGCACTGCCTCAACCGTCTGGCCAGAGCTTTCCATTTGAAACAGCGCCTGCACGGCATAAAGCCTTGAGGCCGATTTCATCTGCTTCTTTTGGTCTTTTTTCGGGTCGGGCCTGGTCATGCGCGAAAACTATCCTCGGGCGGGCGAAAGCCGATGCCTTTGCGCGCGCTGGACCAGCGGCGTGACAAGGCGATCAGGTGCAGGGCGGCGGCGGCGGCTCCGCCGCCTTTGTTCTGTTTGTCGGGGTTTGCGCGCACCTCGGCCTGAGCCATGTTTTCCACGGTCAGGATGCCGTTGCCGATGCAAGCGCCTTGCAGCCCCAGCAGGGAAATCGCGCGGGAACTGTCGTTGCAAACGGTGTCGTAATGCGTGGTCTCGCCGCGGATCACACAGCCGAGCGCAACATAGCCATCGTAATTGCTTTGCCGCTCCGCCATCGCGATCGCGGTTGGCACTTCCAGCGCGCCGGGGACTTCGATCACTTCGACCTCTACTCCGCAAATTTTCGCCGTGGCTGTGGCACCCGCAATCAACTGGTCCGCGACAGCGCGGTAATAGGGCGCGACCACAATCAACAGCTTTACCGGCTTGTCAAAAGTCGGCAACGGCAAGGTGGAATGGGTTTCAGAGGAAGCCATGGTCTACCCTTTCGGAATGGCACGGGTGCCGATGATGGTCAGGCCGTAAGCATCAAGACCCACGACGCGCGGTTGCGGCGAATTGGTCAACAGAACGAGATCCTTGATCCCGAGGCTGGAGAGGATTTGCGGACTGACTTCGGCCTCGGAGACCATTTTCATATGCAAATCGCGCAGCAGCACCAAAACGCCGCGCCCTTCGGCCGCGATAAGGCGCATCGCATCGCCAAATTCGCCAGTCCGGCCAGCGGCACCAAGGCCCACCACGTCCAGCAGGGGGTCCATCGTGTGCATTCGTACCAGGACCGGCACAGGCGTGGAAATATCACCCTTGACCAGAACCACATGCTCCGCGCCTTCGGTGTCATCGGTGTAGATGCGCATCACCCAGTCTCCACCGAATTCTGATGTGACGTTCGCTTCGGAACTGATCCGCACGAGGTTGTCATTACGGCGACGGTAGGCGATCAGGTCGGAAATCGTGCCGATCTTCAGCGCGTGTTTCTGCGCAAAACCAATGAGATCAGGCAGACGGGCCATGCTGCCGTCGTCGTTCATGATCTCACAAATCACGCCGGACGGGTCCAGCCCCGCCAGCCGTGACACATCCACCGCAGCCTCCGTATGGCCCGCGCGTACCAGCACGCCGCCATTGCGGGCGCGCAGCGGAAAGACGTGGCCGGGGGTCGCAATATCCTGCGGGCCTTTGTCCGGATCAATCGCGACTGCAACCGTCAACGACCTGTCAGCCGCCGAAATCCCGGTGGTCACACCTTCGCGCGCCTCGATCGAAGTGGTGAACGCGGTTTCGTGGCGGCTGGAATTCTTGGGGCTCATCAAGGTCAACCCCAGCGCGTCAATCCGATTTTCAGTCAGCGTCAGGCAGATCAGCCCACGGCCATGGGTCGCCATGAAATTCACATGGGCCGCCGTACACATCTGCGCCGGGATCACCAGATCGCCCTCATTCTCGCGGTCCTCATGGTCGACCAGAATGAACATGCGGCCATTGCGCGCGTCCTCAATAATCTCCTCGATGGAGGAGATTGCGTCGGAAAAATCGGTTTCGGTCATGGCAGCCTCATGCAGCGGTTGCCCCGCCAATACCCCGGCTTTGGCGGGATTGCCAGAGGGTCGCGCAGCGTTGTGCAGCATCGACGGCGAATAACGACGGCTTCGCACGGCTAGCGGAAATAGGCCGCCGCCTCGACATAACCTGCAAGCGGGGCGCCGGCGGTCCATTCCGCCTCCGCCCCGTAGGCACCAATCAGAATCGTCTGATCAGCGGGCGTGCGGCCAAGCGCCGTTCGAACCACGTTCCGGGTTTGGGAAAAACCCGCGTGGACGGCAGGGGCCGCAAAGGCAGCATCGAGGGGTGCCGCTTGCAGCATTGCCTGCGGCGACAAAGGGTCGGTGGCAAGACCGGTACGAATGGCCATGGTCTGCGCCATCTTTCGCGCAATGGCTGGCGGGGCGGATTTCCCGTTGTGCAGGCGCAGGGCGTTGGAGGAGAACAGAACCGCCACCACATCACACCCCGTTGTCGCGCGGATGCCCGCGTAAGTGCTGTAGTCCAGACCCAACTCCGCCGCGCGCCGCAGCCGTCCGCGCAGAACCTCAATCGGCAGATGGGGCAGAAGCGCCTTTCGGGCTTGCACCCAGCAATGCTTGCGCCATGATCCGCCCGGCTCCAGCGTCGGGCCGTTGTTGTGACCGATGGCCGGGCAGCTCATTCCGACCCCCATTCGCGCAGGCGCGCGACGTAGCGGGCCATCGTGTCCACCTCCAGATTGACCAGATCGCCCAGCGCCACATCGCCCCAAGTGGTTGCAGATTGCGTGTGCGGGATGAAATTGATGCCGAACTCGGCGCCGTTCACCTCATTCACCGTCAGCGAGGTGCCGTTCAGCGCAACCGAGCCTTTCGGCGCGATGAACTTCGCCAATGAGTCCGGTGCACGGAACGTCACGCGCAGGCTGTCACCGTCCGGATGAAGGGCCACGACTTCGGCAACGCCGTCGACATGGCCGGACACGATATGCCCGCCCAATTCATCGCCCACCTTCAAGGCGCGTTCGAGGTTCAGCCGTTTGCCGCTGTGCCAGCCGTTGCGTCCGATGTTGGTCTTGCTGATGCTTTCGGCGCTGATCTGCACATCGAACCAGTTTTGCGGCGTGCTGCCCAGCGCGATGACCGTCAGACATACCCCGTCACAGGCAATCGACGCGCCGATATCAATGCCGCCCACGTCATAGCGGGTGCCGATGCGGGCGCGCAGATCGCCTTTTTGTTCCAGTTCTAGCACTTTGCCGATATCTGTCACAATGCCGGTAAACATGATGCACCCCCTTTTCCCCAAGGGCTAACGCCGGCGACTGTATCATGCAAGCGCGCAATCGTTGCTATCCGACCCGGAATGCAGGCAAGGTTTTCCAGTCACAATTTCGCCGATATTATCAGCTATATCCGGGCCTTCCCAGCGGTTTCCCCCTTTACCAGAACAGAGAAATGGATTGGATGGGGCAAAAGAGGTTGCATGCGCGTTTCGGGTGAAAATCGTCGGTTCCTGTTGCTGCAAGGCCCCCATGGCCCGTTCTTTCGCCAGTTGGGCCATATGCTTACACAGTCAGGCGCGCAGGTTTGGCGGGTTGGCTTCAACCGGGGGGATCGCGCGTTTTGGCCGGATAGCGCCAGCTATATTCCGTTCAAAGACAGCGTAGACGCCTGGCCACAGCGTTTTTCCACCCTCATCGCACAGTTGCACATCACTGACATCGTGCTTTATGGCGACACAAGACCAATTCATGCCCATGCCGTTGCCCTTGCCCGGAAAGCCGGGATCGCCGTGCATGTGTTTGAGGAAGGCTATCTGCGCCCGCATTGGGTGACCTATGAACGGGGCGGCTCCAACGGCAATTCGCGTTTGATGGACCTCACTCTGGCGCAGATGCAGCATGATCTGGCACATTCCGATATGGATCTGCCCGATGCGCCGGCCCGCTGGGGCGACATGCGCCAGCATATGTTCTGGGGCGCGCTTTATCATTGGTTTGTCCTTACCGGGTTCTGGGATTATCGCGGTTACCGCCCGCATCGCGCGCTGACCGTGCATCAGGAGTTTTTGCTCTACTGCAAACGGCTTGCCTTGCTGCCGCTGCACCGATGGGAACGCGTGCTGGCGAGTTTCCGGATCAAGCACGGCGGCTTTCCCTATCATCTGGTGCTGCTTCAACTGGAACATGACAGCAGCTTTCAGAACCATTCGCCCTTCAATACGATGACCGATTTCCTTGCCGTGGTGATGGAAGGGTTTGCGCGGGGGGCGGCCCCGCATCACCACCTCGTCTTCAAGGCGCATCCGCTGGAAGATGGCCGCGTTCCCGTCGCGCATGAGATCCGGCGCCTGGCGCAAAAACACGGCGTCACCGGGCGCGTTCATTTCGTGCGGGGTGGCAAACTGGCGGCGTTGCTGAACCACGCGCGGTCGGCGGTGACGGTCAATTCCACCGCCGCGCAACAGGTGCTTTGGCGCGGATTGCCGCTGAAAGTGTTTGGCGCGGCGGTCTATGACAAACCGGAATTCGTGTCTTCCCAAGCGATTGACGCCTTCTTTTCACACCCGACACGCCCTGATAGCCGCGCATATCGCGATTATCGCCACTACCTGCTGGAAACCAGCCAGGTGCCCGGCGGCTTCTACTCCTCGCGTGGCAGGCGTGAATTGCTACGACAGGTGGTAGATATGATGCTTTTACCCGACGATCCCTATGATGCGCTGACGAAAGGAAGCGCGGCACCACGGCAACAGTTGCACATCGTTAAAGGATAACATGCCGCAAAACTGGAATTTTTTGATCCGGTTCTGTAGCATCAAGAAAAAATAATCTGAGGCAACATCCGAAAAAGGAGCCCGGGCAGTGAAAATGACGATACAGAAAGGGGCCAAGGGCTTGGCCCTTCTGGCACTTGTTGTGGCGGTGGGTGCGTGCGGATTGCCGCGATCCGGCCCCAACAAGAAAGAAATCTTTGCAGGTTCTGTCCTGAAAGAAGGCGATGCGTTCATCGTTTCCGTCAACAGCCGCGTAACGCGCGCCACATCCGTCACGCCTGCACTTGGCTTTGGCTCCGACTTCCGCAAGGCCGGGGTCGTGGGGTCTGACACCATTTCGCCGGGCGATACCCTGGCGCTGACCGTGTTCGAAAACGTGAAAGATGATCCGCTGTTGGGCAACACCGGCCAGCGGGTTTCGGCGCTCGACAATGTGCAGGTGGATGGCGCGGGCTATATCTTTGTCCCCTATGCCGGGCGCATCAAAGCGGCAGGCCAGTCACCCGAAGGGTTGCGCCGTGCCATCACCCGCAAGCTGGACACCCAGACGCCGGACCCGCAAGTCACCGTGCAACGTGTCGCGGGCGATGGCTCCACCGTGTCGGTTTCCGGCATGGTTACGGGCCAAGGTGTCTATCCGATTGAACGCCCGACCCGCAGCCTGACCGCAATGCTGGCCCGCGCTGGTGGCGTCGCGATCGAACCCGCCGTTGCGATTGTGCGGGTGACGCGCGGTGGCAAGACCGGGCGGATCTGGCTTGAAGACCTCTACGCCAACCCGTCGCTTGATATCGCCTTGCGCGCCGGTGATCGCATCGTGGTCGAACGCGACAAGCGCGCCTTCGTGGCGCTTGGTGCGACAGGCACCCAGAACCGGATTCCTTTTGACACGCAAACACTTTCGGCGATTGAGGCAATTGCGCAAGTGGGCGGGCTGAACACCAGCCTTGCCGATCCGACGGGTGTTTTCGTGTTCCGCAATGAGCCTGCCGAAATTGCCAACGCCGTGCTGGGGCGCAGCGACCTGCAAGGCGATCAGCGCATGGTCTATGTGCTGGACCTGACGCAGCCAACCGGCATGTTCGAGGCGCGTGATTTCCTCGTGCGGGATGGCGATACGGTCTATGTCACCGAGGCACCCTTCGTGCAGTGGCAGAAAACCATTTCGGCAGTGACCGGCACCGTCACTGCGGCCGACAGCATTTCCTCCGCCGCGCGGAGCAGCAACTGACGCGCCGATGCTGAGCGATCAACCAGAAATGTCAGCCGTCGGGGAAATCCCCCGGCGGCTGTTCTTTTACAACACAGGCTTTCTGCGCCAACGCCGGTTGCGACGTATCCTGCAACTGATGGGGTATGAATTGCGCATGGGCCTACCGTATGCGGGCGATGGGGTCGTTGTCTGGGGCCGCAGCCCCTACGCCTCGCGCGGAGAACGCATCGCCCAATCGCGCGCTGTACCACTGGTCCGGATGGAGGATGCGTTTTTGCGATCAGTTCGACCGGGCCGGGCCGGGGATGCGCCCTTGGGGCTAATCATTGACCCTGTTGGCGTGCATTTCGATGCCAGCCAACCCTCATTGCTCGAAACCCTGCTGAAGAAGCATCCATTGAACGATTCGAACCTGTTGGCGCGCGCCATACAAGGGATCGCGCGGTTGAGAGCATTGGATCTGTCGAAATACAACATTCACGACCCTGCCCTGCCCTGCCCTCCTCCCGGATATGTGCTGCTGATAGACCAAACCAAAGGCGACGCCTCATTGCGGTTTTCCGGGGCGGAACCGGAGGTATTTGATTGGATGCTTGCGGCAGCGAAAGCCGAACATCCCGGCCAGCGTATCGTCGTCAAATCGCATCCCGAAACCAATCTCGGGTTGCGGCAGGGCCATTATGCACCTTCGCCGGACTATCAACTTCTGCGCGCTCCGGTTTCGCCTTGGCACTTGCTGGACGGCGCTGCGGCAGTCTACACCGTATCGTCACAAATGGGGTTTGAGGCGATCCTTGCCGGTCATTGCCCGCGTGTTTTCGGCCAACCGTTCTATGCCGGATGGGGGTTGAGCCGGGATGAGACGCCACCGCCGCGCCGGGGCCGCAATCTGCGCCCGGAACAGGTTTTTGCCGCCGCGATGATCCTGGCCCCAACATGGTACGACCCTTGCCGCGAGCGACTTTGCAGCTTTGAACAGGCTGTCGATCAGTTGGAGGCGGAAGTGCGCGTCTATCGTGAGGACCATCAGGGCCATTTAGCCGTTGGAATGCGCCTATGGAAACGCGGGCGGCTACAAGCGTTCTTTGGCCGATACACCCCGCTGCGCTTTGTCGATGAGCCTGCGAAGGCTATGGCAAACGCTCCCCGTACCGGGCGAGATCTGCTGGTTTGGGCGGGCAAGGAGCCCGACGCCTTCCTCGCCCTGAACCATCCCGTGAAAGTCCGGCGGGTGGAAGATGGGTTTCTACGCTCCCGCGGATTGGGTGCAGAATTGGTTCCGCCCCTCAGCATCGTTGCGGACGATTGCGGCATCTACTATGACCCGAGCCGGGAAAGCCGGTTGGAAAGGTTGATCCAAGCGCCGCTTCCGCCCGGCGGAGAACAGCGCGCGCGCACATTGATCGCAACCGTGGTTGCGGACCGGCTGTCGAAATACAATCTTGGCGGCGCTGATTTGCCCGACTTGCCGAAAGGCACGCGCATTCTGATCCCCGGTCAGGTCGAAGATGACGCCTCGATCCGCCTTGGCGCAGGGGTCGTGCGCAGCAATCTGGCGCTTGTAGAGGCGACCCGCAACGCCAATCCGGACTCTGTGCTGATCTACAAACCCCATCCAGATGTCGAAGCGGGCCTGCGTCCCGGTGCGATTGCACATGAACTGCTGCGCGATCTGGTGGAACACGTCGCCACACGCGCCGACCCGGTTGCTCTTTTGGATCAGGTGGATGAAGTCTGGACCATGACCTCGCTGCTGGGGTTTGAAGCCTTGCTGCGGGGAGTATCTGTGACCTGTCTCGGCGCGCCGTTCTACGCCGGTTGGGGTCTGACCCAAGATCTTGGCCCGATCCCGACACGCCGTTCGCAGGCCCTTGATGGTACGCCACTGGTCCAACGATCACTGCACCATCTGGTTCATGCGACATTGATCGCCTATCCGCGCTATTTCGACCCGGTAAGCTGGCTGCCCTGCCCGCCAGAGGTGGTGCTGGAGCGCTTGCGCGATGGCGCGGTTTCCGCGCCGTCCCTGTCCCTTCGCCTTCTGGCAAAGCTACAAGGGAAATTTTCCGGATACGCCGGTTTCTGGCGCTAATAGAGCGTTTTGCATTTGATTTGAATCGAAATTGGCCGCCTCCCTCATTGGTCGAACGCGAATTTCGATTTTCCTGTTTCAGACAAAATGCAAACGGTTTGCCTCAATAGATATAGCGGATCTGGTCGGTCCAGTACCGCTCCATCCGTTTGAGGGATTGGTTGATGTCTTCCATCCCCGCGGCGCCGATGATGCCACGTTTTTCGAAGCCTTCGGTATGCCGCTCAAACAACTCGGTCAACATAAGCCGGATATTCCGGCCCTTTGCCGTCAGTTTCACCCGCACAGACCGACGGTCAATTTCTGAGCGTTGATGGTGCATATAATCCAATTCAACCAGCTTTTTCAGATTATAGCTGACGTTGGAGCCTTGGTAATAGCCGCGCGATTTCAACTCGCCCGCTGTCACCTCATTTTCGCCGATGTTGAACAGCAAGAGCGCCTGAACCGAGTTGATTTCCAACACGCCCAAACGCTCAAACTCATCCTTGATGACATCAAGCAACAGCCGGTGCAGCCGTTCCAGCAGCGCCAGACTTTCAAGATAGCTGGCCATCAACGCTTTCTGAGAGCCGTCCAATAGATTGGTATGTAGGGTCATTGTCTTCTCCGCCCCTGGGTACATTCAGGGTAGAATCAACACAAAACGCAAACATTCGGTAAACTTGCGCCAGTTTCGCCGCAAATTGGCGAAATTCCCGCCACGGTTTCGCCGCGTTGTCAGGCTTGCAACCGCGCACGGGCAAAAACACCGATCTCTGCGATCAATTCAGCATAATCCGGCAGCGGGACAGTTTGGCCCAACACCCAAGGCAGTAAATCCTGATCGTTTTCCCAAAGCAAACGGTCGAAAAGTACCAGCCGCGCCTCGGTCATGTGCGCCAGATGCGAATCGGCGTAGGGGCCAAGAATCATGTCCATCTCTTTGGTCCCGCGCCGCCACGACCGCATTTTCATGCGTTTCAGGCGCGCCTCTGGGGTCTCATTCATCTTGCATTGTCTTTCGCAAGGCCGCGCAACCGCTTTTCCAGATGCCCGATATCCTGCGACAGTGCCAGCGCCTGTGCCCGCATCCGTGCGAGTTCGACCAACGCATCCTTCAGATCGCCATTCGCCGGCGCATCTGGGCTTTCAACGCCTTCACCCATACCGGTCAACAACCAACGCATTGAGACATTCAGCATCCCGGACATCATCTGCAATTTGTTCGCGCGCGGCTCTGAAACATCATTTTCCCAGTTCTGGATCGTGACCAGTTTGGTGCCCAGACGGTGCGCAAGGTCTTCTTGCGAAAACCCGGCACCTTCACGCGCGGCGGCGACCCGATCCCCGAATGTCGCAGAATCGTCGCTGTACCAGTTCGCGGCTTGCGTATTGGTCATCGTTGTCTCCATATGTTGGTTCTTAGCGCTTGAAGGCTTTTCCTGCGCACCCTATGACAAGTGGCCGCAAAGTTCAAACGGGGGCGATTGCGGCAGATGCGCCCCCCTTTTGCAACGGAGCCTGCCATGGCCTTTTTGTCCGATACCCTCGCCCGCGTGAAACCCTCGCCGACCATTGCCGTCACCACCAAGGCGAATGAACTGAAAGCGCTCGGCAAAGATGTGATCGGCCTTGGCGCGGGGGAGCCGGATTTCGACACGCCGCAGAACATCAAGGATGCGGCGAAGGCGGCGATTGACGCGGGGCACACGAAATACACGGCGGTTGACGGGATGCCAGAGCTGAAAAAGGCGATCTGCGCCAAGTTCGCGCGCGAAAATGGCCTGACATATGCGCCGAACCAAGTGAGCGTTGGCACTGGCGGCAAGCAGATCCTTTTCAATGCTTTAATGGCGACCTGTAACCCCGGTGATGAGGTGATTATCCCGGCACCTTACTGGGTGTCCTACCCCGATATGGTGCTGCTCGCAGGTGGCACTCCGGTTGCGGTTGCTGCGGGGATTGAAACCAATTTCAAATTGCAGCCCGCGCAGTTGGAAGCCGCGATCACGCCGAAAACCAAATGGTTCATCTTCAACAGCCCCTCCAATCCGACAGGTGCGGGCTATACGCGGGCGGAGTTGAAGGCGCTGACCGACGTATTGATGCGTCACCCGCAGGTTTGGGTGATGAC
>NZ_JAKDLJ010000004.1 GCF_030452865.1 Pseudorhodobacter sp. | reverse complement strand
TCTGCGCACCGGGCGCGACATGCAGCGCCTTCACAACCGCCGTGCGGTCGGCGTGCAACCCGGTTTCCATCTTCATCGCCTCAACCGTCAGCAGCAGATCGCCTGCGTTGACTTTTTGACCCAGGGTGACGACGACGCTTGCAATGGACCCCGGCATCGGTGCGCCGATATGGTTGGGGTTGCCCTCTGCCGCTTTGGGTTTGGCGGCGGTTTTGGCCTTGACCGCGCGGTTTGGAACCCGGATCACGCGAGGCTGGCCGTTCAACTCAAAGAACACTTTGACATCGCCATCGTCGCCGGTCTCGCTGACCGTTTGCAGACGGATTTCCAGCGTCTTGCCGTGGCCGATCTCGGCCGAGATTTCCTCGCCCTCGTCCATGCCGTAAAAGAAGGTCCGCGTCGGCAAGATCCGCACCGGGCCATAAATGCGGTGGCGGTTGCGGTAATCGGTGAAAACCTTGGGATACATCAGATAGCCGTTCAAATCCTCATCATCGACGGTTTCCTCATCGGGTTCCTCTGCCCCTGCGGCCAGATCGGCGGCGAGTTTGGCGCGGGTCGCTTCCAGATCGACAGTGGGCAGGTTCGCGCCGGGGCGGTCGGTCATCGGCACCTCGCCCTTCAGCACCTTTTGCAGGATGGCATCGGGCCAGCCGCCATGCGGTTGACCCAGATTGCCGCGCAGCATGTCGATCACGGAATCGGGGAACACCACCTCCACGCCGGGGTCTTCGACCTGAGCACGGTTCAAGCCTTGGGCGACCATCATCAGGGCCATATCGCCGACAACCTTCGAAGAAGGCGTGACCTTGACGATATCGCCGAACATCCGGTTCACATCGGCATAGGTCTGCGCCACTTCATGCCAGCGTTCCTCCAGCCCAAGGGATCGCGCTTGCGCCTTGAGGTTGGTGAACTGGCCACCGGGCATTTCGTGCAAATACACCTCCGACGCGGGGGCTTGCAGGCCGGACTCGAATGCCGCGTAATGGGCGCGCACGCCTTCCCAATAGTTCGAAATCTCGCGGATGGCACCGATATCAAGCCCGGTATCGCGGTCGGTATGGGCCAGTGCCTCCACAATGGTTCCCAAGGTCGCCTGTGAGGTGTTCCCCGACAGCGCATCCATCGCGCAATCCACGGCATCAACGCCTGCATCGGCAGCGGCAAGGATGGTCGCACAGGCAATCCCCGCCGTGTCATGGGTGTGGAAGTGGATCGGCAAGCCGACCTCCTCTTTCAGCGCCTTGACCAGCAGTTTAGCGGCCGCGGGTTTCAACAGCCCCGCCATATCCTTCAGGCCCAAGACATGCGCGCCCGCAGCGCGCAAATCGCGACCCATGCTGACGTAATATTTCAGGTCATACTTCGCCCGATCCGGGTTCAGCATATCGCCGGTATAGCAAATCGTGCCTTCGCAAACCTTCTCCGCCCCCACCACCGCATCCATCGCGACCCGCATGTTTTCGACCCAGTTCAGGCTGTCGAACACCCGGAACACATCCACACCGGTTTCCGCCGCCTGTTTCACAAAGGCCTGCACCACGTTATCCGGGTAGTTGGTATAACCGACGCCGTTCGAGGCGCGCAGCAGCATCTGTGTCATCACATTCGGCATCGCCGCGCGAATGTCGCGCAACCGTTGCCACGGACATTCCTGCAAGAAGCGATAGGCCACGTCAAAGGTCGCCCCGCCCCAACATTCGACACTGAAAAGCCCGCCCAGATTGGCGGCATAAGTCGGCGCCACGCGGATCATATCAATCGACCGCATCCTTGTCGCCAGCAATGACTGGTGCGCATCGCGCATCGTGGTGTCGGTGATCAGCAACTTGGTCTGCGCGCGCATCCAATCCGCTACCGCTTGCGGGCCTTTTTGCTCCAGCAGGTTGCGGGTTCCCATCGGCGGCTCATTGCGCGGGGCCGGGGGTTTGGCGTCACGGATATCGGCGGCGGGCAGGGCGCGGCCTGCGGTTTCGGGATGCCCGTTCACCGTAATATCCGCGATATAGGTCAGGATTTTCGTCGCCCGGTCCCGGCGCTTCTTGAAATCCATCAGCTCCGGCGTGGTGTCGATGAATTTGGTGGTGTAGGTGTTGTCAAGGAAGGTCGGATGCTTCAGCAGGTTTTCGACAAAGGCGATGTTGGTCGAAACCCCGCGAATACGAAATTCGCGCAACGCCCGGTCCATTCGCTTGATCGCCGCTTCCGGGGTCTGCGCCCAAGCGGTCACCTTGACCAGCAAACTGTCATAATAGCGCGTGATTACGCCACCCGCGTAGGCGGTGCCACCGTCAAGGCGGATGCCCATGCCCGTTGCGCTTCGATAAGCGGTTAGGCGGCCATAATCCGGGATGAAGTTGTTTTGCGGGTCCTCCGTCGTCACCCGGCATTGCAGCGCATGGCCCGACAGGGTGACATCGGCTTGACTTGCCGCCCCGGTCGCTTCGGCCAAGGTTTTACCCTCGGCAATCTTGATCTGGGCCTGAACAATATCAATGCCGGTGACTTCCTCGGTCACCGTATGTTCGACCTGCACGCGGGGGTTCACTTCGATGAAATAGAATTTCTCGTCATCCATATCCATCAGGAACTCAACCGTTCCGGCACATTCATAGCCCACATGGGCGCAGATTTTGCGACCTAAATCGCAAACCTCGGCGCGCTGGGCGTCGGTCAGATAGGGGGCTGGCGCGCGCTCCACCACCTTTTGGTTGCGGCGCTGGACGGAACAATCACGCTCAAACAAGTGGTAAATTTCGCCGTGCTTGTCGCCGAGGATCTGCACTTCGACATGGCGCGCGCGCTGGATCATCTTTTCCAGATAGCCTTCGCCATTGCCAAACGCCGCTTCCGCTTCGCGCCGCCCTTCGCGAACCTTGTCGACCAACTCGGCCTCAGCCAAAATCGGCCGCATCCCGCGCCCGCCGCCACCCCATGACGCTTTGAGCATCAGGGGATATCCCACCTCCGCCGCCTGACGCTTGATCACATCGAAATCATCACCCAATACGTCGGTCGCCGGAATCACCGGAACCCCGGCCTCAATCGCGACATGCCGCGCGGATGCCTTATCGCCCAAGGCGCGCATGGTGGCAGCTTTCGGCCCGATGAAACAAATCCCGGCCTTGTCACAGGCATCGACAAAATCCGGGTTTTCCGACAGCAATCCATAACCGGGATGGATCGCATCCGCGCCAGCCATCTTGGCAACACGAATAATCTCTGGAATGCTCAGATACGCCCCCACCGGCGACAACCCCTCACCAATCCGGTACGCCTCATCCGCCTTGAAACGGTGCAGGCCCAGCTTGTCCTCTTCCGCGTAAACCGCCACGGTTTTCTTGCCCATCTCATTGGCGGCGCGCATCACGCGGATGGCAATCTCCCCCCGGTTGGCGATCAGGATTTTGCGGAATTCGGCCATGGCGGTCCCTCCGGGGATGCTGGATTTGCGCGCACTCTATTCATGCTGCGATGCAGCGCAACACATTCTTCATGTTTTGTTGAAACATTTATGAAAGAATCGGGGGAATGGACGTGCGCCTATTCCCCCTTCGGGACCATCCGGTTGGTCAACGGCACTTCTTTCAGGAATTGCGCCACGACGAAGCCAAAGACTGCCATTCCCGCAACCACCCAATAGATCGGGTGCAAGGCGGTGATAATGGCATTCGCCACTGCCTGCTGTGCGGCGGCGGGCAGCGTTGCCATGATGCGCGGACCAATCTCTCCGCCGATCTGGCTTGCGGTTGCAGGATCAAGCGCGCTGGCCATGCCGCCCGCGAACATCGCGCCGAACACCGCCACCGCCAGCGATCCACCGACCTGACGGAACATCACGCCGGCCGCCGTTGCAGTGCCAAGCTGCGCGCGCGGCACCGCGTTTTGCACCGCTGTCGTCACCACCGGGAAGATACTGCCCAGCCCAAGGCCCAGCACCAGAATCGACAGGCTGAACATCCAGACCCCGGTGTCCCGATCAATCCGCGTCAGCAGTACCGCCCCGGCGCAGATCATCACCATGCCAAATATCGGTAGCATCCGATAGCGCCCGGTCCGGCCCATGCACTGCCCCCATCCGGTGGATGACAGCAAAATCCCCGCCGTCATCGGTATGAGCATAAGGCCGGATACTGTCGGCGACACTTCCTTGGCGATTTGCAGGTACAGCGGCAAGAAGGTGATCGCCCCGAACATCGACGCCCCGGTGATGAAGCCGATGATCGAGGTGACGACAAAGACGTTCTGGGTGAACAGTGACGGCGGCAGGATCGGCTCTGCCGCGCGGCGCTCGATCACGACAAAGGCCAGAAGGGATGCGAGGCAAAGTGCGATCAACCCCAAAGCCTGTGGTGTGCCCCAGCCAAAACTCCGCCCGCCAAGGCTGGTTACAAGTGTCAGGCTACCCAGAATCAGCGTCAGCGCCGCCGCCCCGGCCCAGTCGATCTGGTGCTTGGCCCGCTTTCCTGTCGGGGCAAAGCCAATGCCAAAACCCGCCACAGCCAGCGCGCCCAGGGGCAGGTTGATATAGAAAATCCAGTGCCAACTGAACGCGTCGACAAACCAGCCCCCCAGCAATGGCCCCAGCACGGATGACAGCGAGAAGACCCCGGCGAACACGCCTTGGATCTTGCCCCGCTCGCGCGGGGGCACCACATCGCCGATCACCGATAGTGCAAGCACGAACAGCCCGCCGCCGCCAAGCCCCTGCAACGCGCGGGAGGCAATGAGGAACCCCATGGTTTGGGACAGACCACACAGCGAGGAGCCAAGCAGAAAAATGCCCACCGAGACGAAAACCATATTCCGCCGCCCGTAAAGATCGCCCAGCTTGCCGTAAAGCGGCGCGGCGATGGTGGAGGCGAGGATATAGGCGGTCACCACCCAGGACAGGTGCTCCAACCCGCCCAGATCGGCGACGATCGTGGGCAAGGCGGTGGACACGATGGTCTGATCGAGCGAGGCCAGCAGCAACAGAACAGCCACCGAGGCGATCACCAGCCGCGTCGATTGGGCGGGCGCAGGGGCACTTGTGCCGGGCGTTTCGGCTTCGCCCGCAACAGTCTTTGCCGGTGTGGTTTGCGGTGTCGTCATCGGATGTCCCTCGGATTTCCACGATGGCTGGCAACGCGGACCGAATCCGGACCGGCGCGCGGGTCTGCGTGCGCAGGGCAGGATTCGGATGGTCTGCAAAAACGAAACTGGCGACACCATGGGTGCCGCCAGTGCTATTTAACGCATTCTCAAGCGGTGACTATAGGTCACATCGCCTTTTCGACCTGCCCGCGGATTTCACCGTTCGGGTTCTGGTCGGTGTGCAGGTTGATGTACCACATGCCATCAAGGATTTCCTTCACTTGCTCCGGCGTCACCGTCGCCTCGCCATTGATCGGCGTCGCGTAACCGCCGGACTCAACCAGTGTCACCACCGGCGGGGCGTCAGCACCCTTGGCAGCGGGGCCGTGAAAATGGCCTGCGGTCGGATCGGCTGACATATCGTGGAACGTGATGTTGAAAGTCAGCTTGCCGGTCTCGGTATCCAGCGTACCCTCGGCCATGCCGCCGGCATTCTTGACGGGGGTGGATTGATCCACTTCCTGCGCCTGATCCAGTGTCGCGGTCCATTTGACGGTCTCTGCCAATGCGACGGTCGCCATCGACATCACCAATGCGGTAGAAAGTGCAAGTTTACCCAACATGAAAGATCCTCCTGATCCGGTTTCCAACAGGTCTTCGTGACCTGCTGTCATGCAAGTAGAACGCCGCTGCCGCACAACCGGTTCCCATCACCTTGACGTGATGCACGAAAGCCCGACGGCAACCCGCCGCACCTTTGGAACATTAGAAGAACAGGCCTTTCGCTCGGCGCGGAACCGCGCTAACCTTTGGTGATGAACGGCTATGATGAAAACGATGCATTCGAGGCGGCGGCGCGGCCGGTGCCGCTGTCGCAGCGCGCCATGGCTGCGCGACCGGCTGCCTATCTGGATGACCTCAACCCTGCACAACGCGCGGCGGTGGAGGCTTTGGATGGTCCGGTCCTGATGCTTGCCGGGGCAGGAACCGGCAAGACCAAGGCGCTGACGACCCGCATCGTACATCTTCTGAACACAGCCCGCGCCCGCCCGAATGAGATTTTGGCCGTGACCTTCACCAACAAGGCCGCGCGCGAGATGAAAGACCGTGTGGCGCGGCTGATGGGCCACGCGGTTGAAGGCATGCCATGGATGGGGACATTCCATTCGATTTCGGTGAAAATCCTGCGCCGCCATGCCGAACTGGTGGGGCTGAAAAGCAATTTCACCATTCTGGATACCGACGATCAGCTTCGCCTGCTGAAACAGCTTATCGCCGCCACCAACATCGACGAAAAACGCTGGCCGGCGCGGATGCTGGCGGGGTTGATTGATGCCTGGAAAAACCGGGCCTGGACGCCGGAAAAAGTGCCGTCGTCGGAGGCGTCAGCCTATAACAATCGCGGGACGGAGCTTTATCAGCAGTATCAGGAGCGTTTGCGCAGCCTGAACGCGACCGATTTCGGTGATCTGCTGCTCCATACCGTCACCCTGTTTCAGGCCCACCCGGATATCTTGCAGCAATACCAACGTTGGTTCAAATATATCCTTGTTGATGAATATCAGGATACAAATGTCGCGCAATACCTCTGGCTCAGGCTGTTGGCACAAGCGCACAAGAACATCTGTTGTGTCGGCGATGATGATCAGTCGATCTATGGCTGGCGCGGTGCCGAAGTCGGCAATATCCTGCGGTTCGAGACGGATTTTCCCGGCGCGCATGTCGTCCGGCTGGAACAGAATTACCGCTCCACCCCGCATATCCTCGCCGCGGCATCGGCGGTGATTGCCGCCAATTCCGGGCGCTTGGGCAAAACCTTGTGGACCGAGGCAACAGAAGGCGAAAAGGTCCGCCTGATCGGCCATTGGGACGGGGAGGAGGAGGCGCGCTGGATTGGCGATGAGGCGGAGGCGCTGCAACGCGGCACCCGCCATATGGAACCGCACAGCCTTGACGATATGGCGATTTTGGTGCGCGCCAGCCACCAGATGCGCGCGTTTGAGGATCGGTTCCTGACCATCGGCTTGCCGTACCGCGTCATCGGTGGCCCGCGTTTCTATGAGCGGTTGGAAATTCGCGATGCCATGGCCTATTTCCGACTTGCGGTGTCGCCTGATGATGATCTGGCGTTTGAGCGGGTGGTGAACACCCCAAAACGCGGGCTTGGCGACAAGGCGCAGCAGAATATCCAGCGCGTGGCGCGGGCGGGCGGCATGTCGCTGCTTGATGGCGCGCGGGCAATTTTGGCCGAAGGCGGGATTTCCGGCAAAGGGGCCGGGCAGTTGCGCGCCTTCACCGATGGTATGGCGCGCTGGCACGATGCCACCTTGAAGCCCGATTACAACCATATCGAACTGGCCGAGGTGATACTGGAGGAAAGCGGCTATACCGCCATGTGGCAGAATGACAAGACACCGGAAGCACCGGGGCGGTTGGAGAACCTGAAAGAACTGGTCAAGGCGCTGGACAATTTCGAGAACCTGCAAGGGTTTCTGGAACACGTCTCCCTCATCATGGAGAATGAGACCGAAGAACACGGCGCAAAAGTCAGCATCATGACGCTACACGCCGCCAAAGGTCTGGAATTTCCGGTGGTTTTCCTGCCGGGGTGGGAGGATGGTCTGTTCCCCAGCCAGCGCAGCATGGATGAAAGCGGCCAGAAGGGGTTGGAGGAGGAGCGCCGTCTGGCCTATGTCGGCATCACGCGGGCGGAAGAACTTTGTACGATCTCCTTCGCCGCCAATCGTCGGGTCTATGGCCAGTGGCAAAGCCAGCTTCCCAGCCGTTTCATTGACGAACTGCCCGCCGCGCATGTCGATATCCTGACACCACCGGGCCTTTATGGTGGCGGCTTTGGCGCAGCGGCACCGGCCCCCCGGATCGAGGAACGCGCAGCGAATGCCGATGTCTACAACTCGCCCGGTTGGCGGCGGATGCAGGAACGCAGCCAGCAATACGGCATGAGCCAGCCGCGTGAGGCGAAAAATACCGTGATCGACCTTGCGGCAGTGTCGTCCTTCACGCGCGGCGACCGGGTGTTCCATCAGAAATTCGGCTATGGCACGATTGCCGGGATCGAAGGCGACAAGCTGGATGTAGCCTTCGACAAGGCCGGATCGAAAAAGGTGGTTGCGGGCTTTGTCAAACCCGCCGATCAGGCGCATGATCTGCCGTTTTGATTTCACCGGGAAATCAGCTTTTCACGCCGTAGCGGCGCGCGGCGTTGTCAGGCGCGGCAGGTATTTTTGCCAAGATGAAATCGGGGGTCAGGGTCAGGTCTTTTGTGCCTGGCGGTCCAGCAGGTAAACCGCAAGCCCGGCCAGCAAGCCCCAGAACGCAGCCCCGATGCCCCAGAATGCCACGCCCGAGGCTGTGGTCAGCAAGGTGATCACCCCGGCGAAGCGTTGGTTCGGCTGGGCAAAGGCGGTGGAGGCTGCCCCCATCAGGGGGCCGAGCAGGGCCAATGCGACCACGCCAGTCACCAATGGGCCGGGCAGCGCCTTGATGACCGGGACAATCAGCGGACCGAACAGGCCAAGCAGCACCCAGACCCCGGCATAGGCGACCCCGACTTTCCAGCGTTGGGCTTTGTCACCATGGCTGTCGTCGCCGATGCAGATCGCGGCGGTAATCGCTGCCATGCTGATCGTGGACGCCCCGGCGAACGCCGCGATGCCGGACGCGACACCGGTGCCGACCAGCGCCGGGCGTACCGGCGGCGTAAACCCGGCCGCGCGCAACACCGCGAACCCCGGCAGGTTTTGCGAGGCCATGGTGACGAGATAGAGCGGCAGGCCCAGCCCGATCAGCACCGCACCGCGAAAATCCGGCGCAATGAACGTCAGATTTGGCGGGCGCAGGCTCAGGTCCGGCATTGTTGCCCCGCCGAGCGCAAAGGCCAGGATGATCCCGGTTGCAAGTGCTGCAAGGACGGCAAAAGCCGGGCTGCGCAGCCGCACCAGCACAAACACCAGCGTCATCGGCGCGACCAGCGCCGGAAGCGCCTTTAGGGCGCCGGCCAAGGGCAGGCAAAACGGCAGTAACACCCCGGCCAGCATCCCCGCCGCGATCCCGTCCGGAATGCGTTGGATCAATCGCCCCAACGGCCCCCATGCCCCCGTCACGACGACCAGCGCGGCGGCGAGCAGGAAGGCGCCGACCGCCTCTGCCATGCTGACGTTTTCGCTTGCCGCCAGCAGTGCCAGCCCCGGCGTCGACCAGGCCAGCACCACCGGAACGCGGGTGGCAAAGCTCAACACGCCGCTGGTCAGTCCTTTGACGATGCAGATCGCGAACACCCAGGACGCGGATTGCGCGGGTGTCGCGCCCAACACCGTCGCCGCAGAAAGCAGCAAGGCAATGGTGCTGCCGTAGCCGACAAGCGCGGCAGTGAGCGCCGATGATATCAAGGTTGTCCACATCGTCGCGCCCTCACTGATCCGGGGCGACTATCTGCGCGGTGGGTGTCAGCGGCAAGCTGAAAAAGAAGGCGCGGTCCTGGGGGAGGAGGAGAGGTGCCGCCGTTCCACATTGCCAGTCCTCCGGGAGGAGGAGAGGTGCCGCCGTTCCACATTGCCAGTCCTCCGGGAGGAGGAGCGAGGCCGGGCTGTAGCGGGGCCGAGCCGCACGGCGCGGGGGGCCTGTGAATCTTTAAGCAGCGACCCCGAGGGAGGAGGAGACGGGGCCGCTGCATTCCGCGCCCGGCTTAGGGAGGAGGAGCCGGGCGTAGCACGTTGGGCTGGCATCTGCCGCGCCCGGAATGTTTTGCAGCGACCCCAGGGAGGAGGAGAGGGGCCGCTGCTTTCTGCGCCCGGCTCAGGGAGGAGGAGGAGCCGGACGTAGGACGTTGGGCTGGCATTTGCCGGGCCCGAAAACCTTTGCGACGATCCCCGGGAGGAGGATGGGAACCGCCGCTGGTGCCACCCGGCTCAGGGAGGAGGAGAAGCCGAATGGTAACTTTGTGAAAGCCGAAGCTCTCGAAAATCTGTGGCGACCGCAGGTGTCGCCGCTGCCAGCACCGGGGCCGAGGGCGAGCCCCGCCCGATACCGGAAAGATGTCAGTTGCCGTAAGACGCTTCAATGGCGATCTGCGAGATCATCGAACGCGAAATCCCCAGATCGGTCAATTCGCGCTGCGACAGATTGCTCAACTCCGAAACGGTCTGGTTGTAGACGCGACGACGGTGCATCGAGTCTTTGACCGATTTCACCATCGCGGTGATACGGTCCATAATGCCAAAGGATGCAGCATGTGATGTGTTCTGGTAAGCCATTTCAGCCTCGGCTTTCTTTTCATCCAAGCGCGTTCTGTTGCGCTGTTAGGGGTAACATGGGTCATATGCTGCACCTGCACAATGGCCTATGCTGCAACGCAGCTATGCAGGAATGACATGGCAGGTTCGTTAAATTTCCCTAGGGTAAACAGACGCTTCGCCTAATATTTGAGCGTTTGGTCAACTCGGGCTTGCCCTTTGTGTGCAAAGGGTGAACCAATGGTTGCAAACTTGGGAAAGGGCGTACCATGGCATTGGATCGTGACGGAATTATGAAGGTGCTGGCAGGGGTTGGTCTGCCCGAGGGCGGCGATCTGGTGTCGCGCGATCTGGTCAGGGCGCTGACGGTCGAGGATGGCCGAATAAGTTTCGTGATCGAAGCGGCAACTCCCGAAGCGGCCCGCGCCTATGCCTCGGTGGAGGCGGAGGCCGAGGCACTGCTGCGGGCTTTGCCGGGGGTGAGCCATGTGCAAGTCATGTTGACGGCGCATGGCCCCGCCCCGAAAGCGCCGAGCCTGAAGATCGGGCAACACCCTACTGCGCAGCAGGGTGGCCCGGCGCCGATCAACGGCATTGACCGCATTGTTGCGATAGGGTCGGGCAAGGGCGGGGTCGGGAAATCTACCGTTTCGTCGAACCTCGCCGTTGCGCTGGCTAAACAGGGGCGGCGGGTTGGGTTGTTGGATGCAGATATCTATGGCCCAAGCCAGCCGCGCATGATGGGCGTGTCCAAACGCCCGGCCTCGCCCGATGGCAAGACCATCATTCCGTTGCAGGCGCATGGCGTTACCGTGATGTCGATTGGCTTGATGCTGAAAGAAGATGAAGCCGTGGTCTGGCGTGGCCCGATGATCATGGGTGCGTTGCAACAGCTTTTGACGCAAGTGGAATGGGGCAAGCTGGATATCCTGCTGATCGACCTGCCACCGGGGACCGGCGATATTCAACTGACCCTGTGCCAGCGCACGCAACTGACCGGGGCGATTGTGGTTTCCACCCCGCAGGACGTGGCGCTTTTGGATGCGCGGCGCGCGCTCGATATGTTCGGCAAGCTGAAAACGCCTGTTCTGGGGCTGATCGAGAATATGTCGACCTATATCTGCCCCAATTGCGGGCATGAGGCGCATCTGTTCGGCCATGGCGGCGTCGCGGCGGAGGCGGTCAAGCTGGGCGTCCCGTTTCTGGGGGAATTGCCGCTGGAACTGGAAACCCGTATCGCCGGTGATTCCGGTGTGCCGATTGCGGCGGGCGATGGTCCGGCGGCGGCAGCTTATGCCACGCTTGCCGCACGTTTGGTCGCGGGCGGCGTGGCCTGACGTTCTTTTTTCCCGTGAAACGACCGATAAGCCGCGCCTGACCTGCTCAGGCGCGGCTTTTGCGTCGGGATGCCGTGGGGACGGGCAGCGAACCCGTCGTCTCATGGGATTGTTTGGGATTGACGGGGCATTTCCTCGACTCTCCGAATCACTGTTCCGTGAATCACGGTGATTCCGGCGTGATTCGTGTTTACACCTCAGGTTCTCGGATGGAATGTTGTTGCATTTTTGCCGAAATGTCGCGTCGCGTGGGCAAAAGATGGGATATCTTGGGAAATCGTGGTTAGCACTGTTTTCGACTATATCTTGTGGGTACTTGATCAAGTTTGCGGTACAATTAGATTGATTCGGACAACAATCACTACCAGATGCTGTTTTTAGAGCTTCCGAAAATCAAGATATGGCCATCATTGCCCCAAAAATTCCATTGCGTCCCATGATCGCCCATGCCATCCATAATTCACGGAAGCAGAAAGACGGTCACGACAAACAGGGGCAACCAAAGACCCCGAAAAGGCGAAAAAAGCAGGCTCATACAGGCAACCGCTTTTTTGCTTCCGACGAAACAGAATTCGACGCGCGAGCGAGCAGACATCCCCCCAGGTGGCGCGCGCAGTCGGACACCCGGAAACGGGACAGGGCGGCGGATTGGGCAGTGGCAGCAGCTCAATCCGCCGTTGTCCGTTTACGGACCCCCTGATCACCCCGTTGCACGGAACAGATTTGAACGACGAGGAACGCAAGGGACGAGCATACGGTGTCGGACGATTTCAGAGGCGAATACCACCAAAAGGTGGACAACAAGGCGCGGGTTTCCATCCCTGCGGCTTTTCGCCGAGTCCTTGATGCCGGTGATCCCCCCAGCGCCGAATCCCCCCGCACCCGCATCGTCATGGTCTACGGCGGCACGAACCGCGCCTTTGTGGAGGGGTATACCGTGCGCAATTCCGACCGTATTGCCGCGCGCATCCGCAAGCTCCCGCTTGGATCGAAAGATCGCCGCATTGCGGAACGCGACCTGATCACCCGCTCCCTTTCCGTTGAAATTGACGAAAATGGCCGCATCGTCTTGCCGCAGAAAGTGCGCGACAAGATCGGGTTCGAGGACGGTGACGAGACCACCTTTGCCGGCACGCTCGAAAGTTTCCAGATCTGGAAACGCTCAGCCTATGAGGCTGAAAACGGCACCCTTGACGGGGATGAGGATGATCTGCCCGAAGGCGTGGATGTTCTGTCGCTGTTGGGCGGCATTGATCTGGGGGACTGAGGTTTGGAACTTTGCGGTCCCGATCCCGATCGCCCTGTGTTGCCCCGGACAGCAGCGCATATCCCCGTTCTCATCGGTCCGCTGATTGCTGCGGTAAGCCCGGTGCAGGGCCATTGGCTTGACGGCACCCTGGGTGCGGGCGGTTATGCCCGCGCGTTGCTGGACGCCGGGGCGGAACATGTGACCGGCGTTGACCGTGACCCATCGGCGCTTGAAATGGCAGCGCAATGGGCGGCGGAATACGGCAGCCGCCTGACGCTGGTTTCGGGCAATTTTTCGGGCCTCGACCAGCATGCAGGTGAACCCCTCGACGGCATCGTCCTCGATCTCGGCGTCTCCTCGATGCAATTGGACCAGGCGGCGCGCGGCTTTTCCTTTGCCAAGGACGGACCGCTCGACATGCGCATGGCCCAGGATGGCGACAGCGCCGCCGATCTGGTCAACAGCGCATCCGAGCAAACGCTCGCCGATATCCTTTACCATTACGGTGAGGAACGCGCCTCTCGCCGCATCGCGCGCGCAATCGTCGCCGCCCGCGAGACCGCTCCCATCACGACGACGCTGCAACTGGCCAGCATCGTCTCCGCCTGCCTGCCACGCCCGAAGCCGGGGCAGTCGCATCCCGCGACCCGCAGCTTTCAGGCGATCCGCATCGCCGTGAATACCGAATTCAATGAGTTGATCAAAGGGCTTATGGCCGCCGAACGCAGCCTGAAACCCGGCGGGATGCTGGCCGTAGTCACCTTCCACAGCCTTGAGGACCGGATCGTCAAACGCTTTTTCCAGAACCGCGCGGGCAAGGACGCTGCTGCCAATCGCTACGCGCCGGAGCGCGAAGAAGACACGCCGCGCTTTACCCTCGTCACCCGTGGCGCGACAGCACCCGATGCGGCGGAACTGGCGCGAAACCCGCGCGCGCGGTCCTCAAAGCTGCGCATCGGCAAACGTACAAGCGCGCGCGCCGGTCCGGTGGACCCCGCAGCCCTTGGTGTGCCGATGCTCCCCGAAACCCGAAATCACCCCAAGTCCCGACCTGCCAGAAAAGGACAGCACTGATGCGCCCCTTCCTCTTTATCCTCTCGGCCCTCGCCCTGATGGCGCTTGCTTTCTGGGCCTACCGCGAAAACTACGCGACGCAACAGGCGCTCAAGGATGCCTCCAATCTCAATCAGGAAATCGCAGACCTGCGCGAATCGCTGTCGCAGCAACGCGCGGAGTGGGCCTATCTCAACCGGCCCTCGCGGTTGCGCGATCTGGTCGCCCTGAATTTCGACAGTCTTGGCCTGTTGCCGCTGGAACCCACGCAATTCGGCAATGTCGATCAGGTGGCCCATCCCTTGCCGCCGCTTTCCCTGCCTGATCTGAGCAACACGATGGACACCGCAGCCACCCTTGACGGCAAGGAAGACCCGCTATGATCCGCACACCACTCCGCCCGCTTGCCCGAATTCTGTCTGCCCGCGACAAGGGCGAAAACCCCGATCATATCGAACGCGAAAACATCCGCCTGCGCGCTGAAGACACCCGCGCCCGTGCCCAATCCCGTGCCGAAGGCCGGCTTTTGCTGCTCGGTCTGGCGTTCTTTGCGGCTTTCATCGTCGTCGGCGGACGCATGGGCATGATGGCCGCCAGCGAAGCAAGTGAGCCGCGCTCTGCCGCCTCCGGTGTGGAAATCAGCGGGCGCCGTGCCGATATCACCGATCGCAACGGCCGCATTCTCGCAACCAATCTGTCGACCTACTCGCTTTATGCGCAACCAAAACAGATGGTTGACCCCAAGCATGTCGCAGGCGAACTCGCCAAACTTTTCCCCGAGATGAAGGCAGAGGATCTGGAGCGTCGCTTCACCGATGGCCGCTCTTTCCTGTGGCTGCGCAAGAAACTCAGCCCCGGTCAGATGCAGGCGGTGCATGATATCGGCGATCCCGGCCTGTTGTTCGGTCCGCGCGACATGCGGCTTTATCCCAATGGCAACCTCGCCGCCCATGTGCTGGGCGGCGCGTCCTTCGGGGCCGAAGGTGTCCATTCCGCCGAAGTCATCGGCACTGCTGGCGTGGAACGCGCGTTGGATTCCCGGTTGCGCGACCCGGCTTTGGCCAGCACCCCCTTGGCGCTGTCCATCGACCTGACGGTTCAAGCCGCGATGACCGAAGTGCTCGATGGCGGGATGCGGATGATGAATGCGGTCGGTGCCGCAGGTGTGTTGATGGATGTCCACACCGGCGAGGTTATCGCCATGGTGTCGCTGCCGGATTTCGACCCGAATGACCGTCCTTCGCCCCTCCTGAAAGGGGATCCCGCAGACAGCCCGCTGTTCAACCGCGCGGTGCAGGGGGTTTACGAACTCGGCTCCACCTTCAAGATTTTTGCCGCCTCGCAAGCGATGGATCTTGGCCTTGTGAACGCCAACACCATGGTCGACGCCAATGCGCCGATGCGCTGGGGCAAGTTCAAGATCGGTGAATTCGAAGGCCATAACTACGGCCCGTTGCTTTCCGTAACCGACGTGATCGTGAAATCCTCCAACGTCGGCACGGCCCATATTGCGCTGAAAATCGGCGGCGAGCGGCAACAGGCGTTCTTCAAGTCGCTCGGTCTGCTCGATCCGGTGCCGATAGAGTTGACCGAAGCCCCCGGTGCCGCCCCGCTTATCCCGAAGCGTTGGGCGGATATTGTAACGATAACAACATCTTATGGTCACGGCATGTCAGACAGCCCGATGCATCTCGCCGCTGCCTATGCCGCGATTGCGAATGGCGGTGTGATGCTGCCCCCGACCTTGCTCAAACGTGACAAAATCCCGCAAGGCACCCGTGTCTTGTCGGCTGCGACCGCAAAAATCGCCGCCTCGATGCTGCGGCAGGTGGTGACGCGCGGCACCGCCTCCTTTGGGGAGGTCGAAGGGTATGAAGTTGGCGGCAAGACCGGCACGGCCGATAAGGTCAAACGCGGCGGCGGCTATGACAAGGGCAAGAATATCAACACCTTCGCCTCGATGTTCCCGGCCTCTGACCCGCAATATGTTCTGGTGGTGACACTGGATGAGGCCTCCGACAATTCCAGCACGAAACCCCGTCGGACCGCTGGTTGGACTGCGGTTCCCGTCGCGGCAGAGGTGATCCGGCGCACCGCCCCCTTGCTCGGCCTCAGACCACAGATTGAAATCCCTGACGTTTCTGCGGTATCAGCACGCAAGCAGTAATCAGCACGCAGGGGGTGCCAAGTGACACAGGCCAGAAAACTCTCCGACCTTGGCCTGACAGCACGGGGCGGCGCAAACCCGTTGATCACCGGGCTTTGCGTCGACAGCCGCGCGCTGCAACCCGGCAATCTTTTTGCGGCCCTGCCGGGGTCGGTGATTCACGGCGCGGAATATATCCGGGGTGCCGTGACACGCGGCGCGGCGGCGGTGCTGACCGATGCCGCGGGTGCTGCCATCGGCAAGGGTGATTTCGGCGACGCCGTGCTGATCGTGGCCGAAGACCCACGGCAGGCACTGGCCTATGCCGCCGCCCTTTGGTTTGGCACGCAGCCCGGAACCATCGTCGCAGTGACCGGCACAAACGGCAAAACCTCGGTCGCGACCTTCACCCGGCAAATCTGGATGGCGCTCGACCACGCCGCCATCAACATCGGCACCACCGGAGTCGAAGGTGCCTGGCACGCAGCCTGCCCGCACACCACGCCCGAACCGATCACCCTGCACCGGATTCTGGCCGAGGCAGCGGCGGCAGGCATCACCCATGCCGCGATGGAGGCGTCCTCCCACGGCCTCGACCAGCGCCGCCTCGACGGGGTGCGGCTCGCAGCCGCAGGGTTCACCAATTTCACGCAGGACCATCTGGATTACCACCACACCTTCGATGCCTATTTCGACGCCAAATCCGGGCTTTTCACCCGCATCCTGCCGGAAGACGGCGTTGCGGTGATCAATATCGACGACCCGCGCGGCCCGGAACTGGCGGCGCTGGCCGAAGATCGCGGCCAGGATGTGCTGCGCGTCGGGCGCGCGGCCAGCGCGGATCTGCGCCTGCTGGGCCAACGCTACGATGCCACCGGGCAGGATATCCGCGTGGCATGGCTGGGGGAGGCGCATCAGATTCGCCTCGCCCTGATCGGCGGGTTTCAGGCCGAAAATGTGCTGCTCGCGGCCGGGCTTGCCATCGGCGCAGGTGATGACGCCGCGCGGATTTTCGATACGCTGCCGCAACTGACCGGGGTGCGGGGCCGGATGCAGCTCGCCGCAACCCGCAAGAACGGTGCATCGGTTTTCGTTGATTACGCCCATACCCCAGACGCGCTTGCCACTGCATTGAAAGCGCTGCGTCCGCATGTGATGGGGCGCATTATTGTGGTCTTCGGGGCAGGCGGCGACCGCGACACCTCGAAACGTCCACTGATGGGCAAAGCCGCATCGGAAAATGCCGATGTCCTGTTTGTCACCGATGACAACCCGCGCTCGGAACCACCCGCCAGCATTCGCGCGGCGATCATGGCGGCCTGCCCGCAAGCGAATGAAATCGGCGACCGGGCGGAGGCGATCCTGCGCGGTGTCGATGCCCTCGGCCCCGGTGACGCGCTGCTGATTGCGGGCAAAGGCCATGAGAGCGGCCAGACCATCAAGGGCCAGACCTATCCCTTTGACGACTCCGAACAGGCCTCCATTGCCGTCGCCGCCCTCGACGGCATGATCTGATGGCCGGTTTCAAACAAAATTCCCCCTTTCCCCGTCTTCTCTGAGGAAATATCCCACAGGGGGTCCGGGGGACGTGAAGTCCCCCGGCGCCTGCCACACATGCCGCCACCAAAGGACTGCCACGCCATGACCCCACTCTGGACCTCTGACGCCGCGGCACAGGCTACCGGCGGCAGCAACACCACCCCATGGCAGGCCAGCGGCGTCTCCATAGACACCCGCAGCCTGCAACCCGGCGACCTGTTTGTCGCCCTCAAGGATGCCCGCGACGGCCATGATTTCGTGGCACAGGCGCTCGAAAAAGGTTCCGCCGCCGCCCTCGTCACCCATCGCCCCGACGGCATGGCTGCGGATGCGCCGTTGTTGATCGTCCCCGATGTGCTGCAAGCACTGGCCGATCTGGGCCGCGCCGCCCGCGCCCGCACCGCCGCGCGCGTGATCGCGGTCACCGGCTCGGTCGGCAAGACCTCGACCAAGGAAATGCTGCGCGCCGCGTTTTCCGGCCAAACCCGCGTCCACGCCGCCGAGGCGAGCTACAACAACCACTGGGGCGTGCCACTGACCCTTGCACGCATGCCGCAGGATACCGGCCTCGCCATCCTGGAGATCGGGATGAATCACCCCGGCGAAATCGCCCCGCTTGCCATTCTCGCCCGTCCGCATGTCGTGATCATCACCACCGTGGCCCCCGCGCATCTGGAGGCATTCGATGATCTCGCCGGGATCGCGGCGGAAAAGGCCAGCATTATCGACGGGTTGGAAGAAGGCGGCACAGCAATCCTGCCCGCCGATCTGGAGGTGACGCCGATCCTGACGGCCAAAGCCTCGCTCGCAGGGGTGACGACGGTGTTGTTCGGCAGCCGCGCGCAGGCGGATTACCGGCTCACGGATGTGAAAGTCACCGAATTCGCCACCATCGCACGGGCGCGGCAGGCGGGTCAGGACATGCTGTTCAAACTCGCCACCCCGGGCAAGCATTTCGCGACCAATGCGCTGGCAGTGATCGCGGCCTCAGATGCGCTCGGCTTTGACCGCGCCATCACGGTCACCGATCTTGGCCGTTGGGCGCCGCCTTCGGGGCGCGGCACCCGTGAAACCATCCTGCTCGATCCGGTCGAAGGCCTTGGCTTTGGCCTGATTGATGATGCGTTCAACGCCAATCCCGCCTCCACCGCCGCGGCCCTTGACCTGCTCGCTGCCTGCCAACCCACCAATCGCGTCGGGCGCATCGCCCAAGGTCGCCGCATCGCGATCCTTGGCGATATGCTGGAACTCGGCCCGACCGAAAATGCGCTCCATGCCGCCCTTGCCAGCCATCCCGCGATATCACAGATCACCCTTGTCCACTGCGTTGGCCCGCGCATGAAAGCCCTGCATGACGCGCTGCCACGCGCCAAACGCGGACACTGGTTTGAAACGGCGGCAGAACTGATCCCGAAAGCCGCACATCTGGTCGATGCCGGTGATATCGTGCTTGTGAAGGGCTCCAAGTCCATCAAGGTCAGCGCCGTGGTTGACGCCCTGCGCAAATTGGGGCAAGCCGCACCCGCAACCCAAGGGACAGAATGAATGCTATATTGGCTTACAGAGTTTTCTGACGGCGGCGACATCTTCAACCTGTTTCGCTACATCACCTTTCGCGCCGGTATGGCGTTTTTTACCGCATTGGTGTTCGGTTTCATCTTCGGCAAACCCCTGATCAACCTGCTGCGCCGGCGCCAAGGCAAGGGGCAGCCGATCCGCGATGATGGTCCGCAAAGTCACCTCTCCAAGGTCGGAACGCCGACGATGGGGGGGCTTTTGATCCTCTCGGCGCTGCTGTTTTCAACCCTGCTCTGGGCGCGGCTCGACAATCCCTATGTCTGGATCGTGCTGGGCGTCACATTTTCCTTCGGGCTGATCGGTTTTGCCGATGACTATGCCAAGGTTTCCAAGCAAAATACCAAAGGTGTGTCCTCGCGCATCCGCTTCCTGCTGGGTTTGCTGATTGCGCTGGTGGCGGCCGCAGCCGCAGGGCATTTCCACCCGGCCGATCTGTCCTACAATCTGGCGCTTCCGGTATTCAAGAATACGCTGATTCATATGGGCTGGTTCTTCATTCCGTTCGGCATGGTGGTGATTGTCGGCTCCGCCAACGCGGTGAACCTGACGGACGGGTTGGACGGGCTTGCGATCATGCCGGTGATGATCGCGGCAGGCACCCTTGGCGTGATCGCCTATATCGTCGGCAACTACAATTACACTGAATATCTGGGCGTGCATTTCGTGCCCGGCACGGGAGAGTTGCTGATTTTCACCGCCGCCCTGTTTGGCGGTGGCCTGGGTTTCCTATGGTACAACGCCCCCCCCGCCGCTGTCTTCATGGGCGATACCGGCTCGCTGGCCTTGGGCGGTGCGCTTGGTGCCATCGCCGTTTGCACCAAGCATGAGATTGTCCTCGCCATCGTCGGCGGGCTTTTCGTGGTGGAGGCGCTATCGGTCATCATCCAGGTGCTCTATTTCAAAAAGACCGGTCGGCGGGTGTTCCTGATGGCACCGATCCATCACCATTTTGAAAAGAAGGGCTGGGCGGAACCCCAAATCGTGATCCGCTTCTGGATCATCTCTCTGATATTGGCCTTGATCGGGTTGGCGACGTTGAAACTGCGGTAAAACCGGCCCAACGCGCGTTTGGGTTGGCACCCACCCTACGGGGGCTGATGCCCACGCCCTGATTTCATCTTGGTTCAAATACCTGAATCCAGCCGCAGCCATGACGCGCAACGACTGCCCTTGCGTGTCATATCCCCCGCGCCCATTCTACGCATCACATTTCAGGAAAGGCCGCATTCATGATTCCCGTCACCTCCTGCTCCGGCCAAAGGATCGCCGTTCTGGGCCTTGGCCGTTCCGGTCTTGCTACGGCACGCGCGCTGATGGCGGGCGGGGCGGAGCCGGTGCTTTGGGATGACAGCGCCGAGGCGCGCGCCAAGGCCGAAGCCGAAGGATTCACCTGCACCGACCTCACGCGCAACGGCGCATTTGAGGGGGTGGCGGCACTGATCACCAGCCCCGGCATCCCGCATCTTTACCCCGCGCCGAACAAGGTGATCGCGACAGCACTCGATCTCGGCATCCCGGTCGACAACGATATCGGTCTTTTTTTCCGCAACTATGCAACAAAGGATTGGGACGGGTTCGACCAGTTGCCGCGTGTGATCGCGGTGACCGGATCGAACGGAAAATCCACCACCACCGCGCTGATCCATCACATTCTGCAAGTGGCAGGGCGGCCGGTGCAGATGGCAGGCAATATCGGGCGCGGGGTGTTGGATTTGGACCCGGCGGTGGACGGTGAGGTGGTTGTGCTGGAACTCTCCAGCTATCAGACCGATCTTGCCCGCGCGCTGACACCCGATATCGCAGTTTTCACCAATCTCTCCCCCGATCATCTGGACCGGCATGGTGGCATCGGCGGCTATTTCGCCGCCAAGCGTCGGCTTTTTGCCGAAGGCGGGCCGGACCGGGCGGTGATCGGGGTGGATGAGGTGGAAGGTCGCTACCTTGCGGGGCAGCTTTCGATGGGGCCGCAGGATGACCGGGTGATCCGGGTGTCATCGGGGCAAAAGCTGGAGGGGTTCGGCTGGTCGGTCTTTGCCCGCAAGGGTTTCCTGAGTGAGTGGCGCAAGGGGCGGCAGGTTGCCGCCATCGACCTGCGCGGGGTTCCGGGCCTGCCGGGCGCACATAACCACCAGAACGCCTGCGCCGCCTTCGCTGCAACCCGCAGCCTTGGCCTTGCGCCAAAACTGATCGAGCAGGCGTTTCATTCCTTCGCCGGTCTGCCGCACCGCAGCCAGTTGGTCGGCGAACGTGCCGATGTGCGCTTCATCAACGACAGCAAGGCCACGAATGTTGACAGTGCCGCCAAGGCGCTGCAAGCCTTTCCCCGCATCCGCTGGATTGCCGGGGGGCTGGGGAAGGAAGGCGGTATCGCTGGCCTGGTGCCGCATCTGGGGTCGGTCGTCAAAGCCTATCTGATCGGCCATTCCGCCCGCGATTTCGCGCTGGAACTGGGCGATACCCCATATGAGATTTGCGAAACCATGGCCCGTGCCGTTGAGGCGGCGGCTGCGGAGGCGGAGGCGGGTGAGGTCGTATTGCTCGCCCCGGCGGCGGCGTCATTCGACCAATATCCGAATTTCGAGAAACGCGGCGAGGATTTCGCGGCGCGGGTGCGGGCGTTGCTTGAGACGTGACACCGCGCAGGGGGCGCTCGCGCCCCCTCTGGCCCTTGGGGGCCATTCACCCCCGAGGATATTTTTGAACAGATGATTTGCACCAAACTGCGTGCATGAAATTGAAAAACCTGCAATTCGGCGGGGTAAGGTTGTGCTTTCCTCTAGCCACGGCGGGCGATCTTCGCTAAACTTTCACTCAGATCCGGGGGAACATCCGGGCGGCTAGGCAGAGTACAGGTAAATTCAGGCGGTATCCCATGACTGAGATGGTCTATGGTTCTATGCCCGACAGGGTGGTGGAGCCGATTCTTCCCCGTTGGTGGCGCAGCATTGACCGTTGGTCCCTGACCGCGGTTTTCGCGCTTTTTGGTGTCGGCATTCTGCTGGGGCTGGCGGCGTCTGTGCCTTTGGCGCAGCGCAATGGTCTGGATGCGTTTTACTATGTGAAACGGCAGGCGTTTTTCGGCGGTATCGGTTTGATTGCGATGCTGGCAATCTCGATGATGCCGCCCCAGATGATCCGGCGACTTGGCGTGTTGGGTTTTCTGGCGGCGTTTGCGGCCTTGGCGGCCTTGCCGGTGATCGGCACCGACTTCGGCAAGGGCGCGGTACGCTGGATCAGCCTTGGTTTCGCGTCCGTGCAGCCCTCGGAATTCCTGAAACCCGGCTTCATTGTGCTGACCGCCTGGTTGATGGCCGCCGCGCAGGAGGTGAACGGCCCGCGGGGCAAGTCCTTCTCATTCCTCGTCACCTTCATCGTTGTGCTGCTGCTGGCCTTGCAGCCAGATTTCGGCCAGGCCGCGCTGATCATCTTTGGCTGGTCAGTGGTCTATTTCATCGCCGGCGCGCCGATGGTGCTGATTGCGTCGGTGCTGGGTCTGGTCGGGGCAGGCGCGATGCTGGCCTATGAACATTCCGAGCATTTCGCGCGTCGGATCAACGGCTTTCTGGCGTCGGATGTCGATCCTCGCACCCAGATCGGCTATGCCACCAATGCGATTCAGGAAGGTGGGTTTTTCGGTGTCGGCGTCGGAGAAGGCCAGGTGAAATGGTCGCTTCCCGATGCGCATACCGATTTCATCATCGCGGTTGCGGCAGAGGAATACGGGTTGATCCTCGTGCTCTGCATCATCGGTCTTTATACCACCATTGTCGTGCGTTCGCTGTTTCGCCTGATGCGGGAGCGTGACCCGTTCATCAGGCTTGCCGGGGCCGGTCTCGCCTGTATTTTTGCGGTGCAGGCGATGGTGAACATGGCAGTTGCGGTTCGGCTGTTGCCCGCCAAGGGGATGACCTTGCCGTTCGTCTCCTACGGCGGATCGTCGGTGATCGCGGCGGGGATCACGCTTGGCATGTTGCTGGCGCTGACACGGGTGCGGCCACAGGGGCAGATCGGGGAAATCCTGTTCCGCCGCAGCAGATAAGGGGCGAGGCGATGGCACCTTTGTTACTGATCGCGGCGGGAGGAACCGGCGGGCATATGTTCCCGGCGCAGTCTTTGGCCGAAGCAATGGTGGCGCGCGGTTGGCGGGTGAAACTGTCCACCGACGGGCGCGGCGCGCGCTATGCAGGTGGTTTCCCGCGTGAGGTGGTGATCGAGCAGGTCGCCTCGGCCACTTTCGCGCGGGGCGGCGTGCTGGCAAAGGGTTTGGTTCCGTTGCGCATCGCGGGCGGGGTGATCGGCGCCTTGTGGCGGATGCTGCGCGATAAGCCTGCGGTGGTTATCGGCTTTGGCGGCTACCCTTCGATCCCGGCTCTGACGGCGGCGACCGTGCTGCGCCGCCCGCGAATGATCCATGAACAAAACGGTGTTCTGGGCCGGGTGAACCAGATCTTCGCGCCACGTGTGATGGCGGTGGCTTGCGGCATCTGGCCCGCTGATTTGCCCGAAGGTGTCAGCGGTATCCATACCGGCAATCCGGTGCGGGCGGCGGTGCTGGAGCGGGCGGGCGCGGGCTATATCCCGCCCGGCGATTATCCGATGTCTCTGGTCGTGATCGGTGGCAGCCAGGGCGCGCGCATCCTGTCGGATGTGGTGCCGGCGGCGGTCGCGATGTTGCCGGATGGGTTGCGAGCCAATCTGCGCGTGGCACATCAGGCGCGGGCCGAAGACCTTGATCGCGTGACCAATGCCTATAGCGAAGCCGGTATCCGCGCCGAAGTGCAGCCGTTTTTCACCGACATTCCGCGCCGGTTGAGCGAGGCGCAGCTTGTGATCTCCCGCTCCGGCGCATCCTCGATTGCCGATATTTCGGTGATCGGGCGACCGGCGATCCTGGTGCCTTTGGCGATCGCGACCGGCGACCACCAATCCGCCAATGCGCGCGGCCTGGTGGACGCAGAGGCCGCGATCCTGATCCCGGAAGCTGCACTTGACGCGCAGGCTTTGGCCGCCCAAATCGCGGCAGTGCTGGAAAACCCGGCAGCGGCGCAAACCATGGCGCGCAATGCGCTGGCGCAAGGCCGCGCGGATGCAACCGACCGGCTTGTTGAACTCGTTGAAAGCCTTACTGAAAGGGCCACCCCATGAACGCCGCAACCAAACTGCCCGTCGCCCTTGGGCCGATCCACTTTGTCGGGATCGGCGGTATCGGCATGTCGGGCATTGCCGAGGTGCTGATCACTCTGGGCTACCGGGTGCAGGGATCTGATGCAAAGGCGTCGAAGATCACCGACCGATTGGTGAAACTGGGGGCCACATTCTTTGAAGGTCAGCGCGCCGAAAACATCGGTGACGCGGCGGTGGTGGTGATTTCCACCGCGATCAAAAAAGGCAACCCGGAGCTGGAGGAGGCGCGGCGCATGGGGCTGCCGGTGGTGCGGCGCGCGGAAATGCTTGCCGAGTTGATGCGGCTGAAATCCAACATCGCGATTGCGGGCACCCATGGCAAGACTACCACGACAACCATGGTTGCGACGCTGATGGACAAGGGCGGCTTTGACCCCACCGTGATCAATGGCGGCGTGATCCACGCCTACGGCTCCAACGCGCGGGCGGGGGCAGGGGAATGGATGGTGGTCGAAGCCGACGAATCTGACGGCTCCTTCAACCGTCTGCCCGCGACGATTGCGATTGTCACCAATATCGACCCGGAACACATGGAACATTGGGGCAGTTTTGACGCGCTGCGCAAAGGCTTCCTCGATTTCGTCTCCGGTATTCCGTTTTACGGTTTGGCGGTCTGTTGCACCGATCACCCCGAAGTGCAAACCCTTGTCGGCAAGATCACCGACCGCCGCGTGGTGACGTTCGGGTTCAACGCGCAGGCCGATGTGCGCGCGATCAACCTGACATATGAGAACGGCGTGGCGCATTTCGATGTCGCCTTGCAAGGCGAAAGCCCGGATGCCGATGGCAACGCTGTGGTGATCGAGGGTTGCACCTTGCCGATGCCCGGCGATCATAACGTTTCCAATGCGTTGTCGGCGGTGGCGGTATGCCGTTTTCTCGGCATGAAAATGGCGGAAATCCGCGAGGCGCTGGCCGCGTTTGGCGGTGTCAACCGCCGCTTTACCAAGGTGGGCGAAATCGGTGGTGTCACCATCATCGACGATTACGGCCACCATCCGGTTGAAATTGCCGCCGTCTTGCGCGCCGCGCGCCAAGCCACCAAAGGCCGGGTGATCGCTGTTCATCAACCGCACCGCTATTCCCGCCTCTCCAGCTTGTTTGAGGATTTCTGCACCTGTTTCAATGAGGCCGATGTCGTGGCAATCGCCGAAGTCTATGCCGCAGGCGAAGATCCGATCCCCGGTGCCTCACGCGATGATCTGGTCGCAGGGTTGATCGCCCACGGCCACCGCCACGCCCGCGCGATTTTTGATGAAGCCGATCTGGCGCGGCTCGTGCGCGAACAGGCGCGGCCCGGCGATATGGTGGTTTGCCTTGGTGCCGGGTCCATCTCGGCATGGGCCAACGATCTGCCCGCATTGCTGCAAGGGGCGGCTGCATGAGTGCCGCACTGATCACGGCACTGGTCTGGCTCGTCGCCGCCAATCTGACCGGGTTTTTCCCCAGCCGCGACAAACACTGGCGCGCGGCTTACGCGCTGATCGCCGTGGGCATCCCGATTTTGGGCTGGGTGACATGGGCGAATGGCCCCATCATCGGGCTGATCATCTTCGCCATGGGCGCCTCCATCCTGCGCTGGCCGCTGGTCTATTTCTGGCGCTGGCTGCGGGCAAAGACGGCGCATCCGGCGGAGTAGGGGGGCTTGCGCGACCGCTCGATGTTGTGGAATGTGCGGGAATGCAGGCGAAAGAAATCAAAGACCGCGAAACATTAGAGGCGTGGCTGAAGGGCCGCCCCCAAGGTGACTCTGTTTTAATCGCCACCCGTGCCGCGTTGCAGGTTGCACCGCTTTGGTTTGCGGCGATGGGCCAAGATTGGGCAAGCAGACGTGATTTGACAAGCTTGTCGGTTTTGCGGAGTCTTCTAATATCATGGGTTGCCTGCAAATATCCAACCGATGATATTAAATCCGCCGCCCGCGCTGCCGCCGCCTCCACTCGCGCCGCCTACGCCGACTCTGCCTACGCCGACTCCGCCGCCCGTGCCGCCTCTGTCTCGGCCGCCCACTCCGCCGACGCTGTTGCCGACTCCGCCTACGCCGCCTACGCGTACGCCGTCACCCGGGTCTACGCCGCCACCCGCGCCGCTTACTCCGACTCCGACTACGCCGCCGTTTGGGGACTCGTTCGGGCAGAGTGTGAGTGGCTTGAAGCCGGCGGCAAGGCGCTGGATGGTCAACCGCTCTGGCATGATGGGGAGAACCCATTTCAATCAGACTGGACTTCAACACAAGCGCTTTGGTCGGACCCGCAGGGAGGACCATATGCCTTTTGGCTGCGCTGGTATGGGGCGGCGCTGCAAGGCAAGCATCTGAACCTCGCGTTGGAACACGACATTGCCCTGATCCCAAACGAGGATTGGGAAAAAGGCCCAGACCACATCGCGGCGCTGATTGCCGATCTGGAAAAGAAGTATTCCGATCAAAAGGAGCCTTCGCCGCTAGATGACGACCTCGCGCAGCTTTCTGCCGCCCCTAAAACCAAAGTGCAGGCAGTGCAGGCGGCAATCGCGTTGAACCATGAGGCGCTACCACCAACCTTCGACGCCATCGAAGGGTATATCACGTTGGAAATTAACAGGCTGCAAACGCTCAATTTCGAAACGGACAAAGAAGCTGAAGATTGCCGCCGCTTCATACGGGTTTTGATCACGCTCTATGCAGCTATTCAACGGATGCGCGCAAACATTCCGCAAAACGGGGTTGTGACGCTGCAACAGGCGTCGGAGGTCGAAAAACTCTCAAGGCTTTACATGCGCAAGTTTTCTGAATTGCCGCGCAGCAAAGCGGATGAGGTTGTGAACGGAACTTGGATGGCAGCCAAGGGGGCTTTGCAGGTCACGTTGATCGGGGCTTCGACCGCAACGCTCATGGCTGGGATCGGACTTCCGGGGATGGTCGCTGCTGCGGTGAGTACTATGGTATTCTCCCCCAAACTTGTGCCGGATGTTATCAAAGCCGGGATTGAAATGAGCAAAAGCCAAGTCAAACCATAGGCGG
>NZ_JAKDLJ010000577.1 GCF_030452865.1 Pseudorhodobacter sp. | reverse complement strand
ATGTTCAGGTGCAGTTCCATGAAGTCTTCCTGATTGTAGAAGACGCGCCGGCAAATCCCCAGATCATGCCCGGCGATATCCTCCACCGAACGATCAGTGACCAGATAGGCATCCAGTTCCGGCCGCACCCTCGCAATCAGACGGCACAGTTCCGGGCCAAGGTCTTGCGGGGCAATATCCTCAATCTCCTCAACCCCGCCTGCGCGGTTCAAAAAGCGCGTGAGAATGGTCAGTTCCACATCCGATTCCATCCGCAGGCCGGGCCGCACCACGATGGCTTGAATATTATGGTTGAACAGTACCCCGATCAGCGCGTCTTGCAGACTTGGCACCACTACGGGTTCATAGATGAACGCGTCTTCGCTGCGCCGCATCGAAGTCATGTTGGCCTTGAGCCAGCGTTCCTGATGCTCATTCACATCATCGACGATCATCACCTCGAAATAAGGCTTCGACAGTGCGCGCGCCTCGGGCGGCAGCATCGCGTCCTCATCATGGTCATCATCGCGACCGTCCCGATCAAGCGGGATCGTGCGGCGGCGATAGGCGCCGGTGGAAAGTGCGCGTGTTACGCGACGCACCGAAAATGCCACCTCCGCGATATGGTCGTTTTCAAACTGGCGGCGCATGGTGTCAAAGGCCGACATGCCGGGAAATGCCCAATACCTTTCGATCAGGGCAAGGGATTCAAAGAGTTTTCCCGCCTCCGCCCGTGCGGATTTCGCGCGCCTGCCCTCCGGCTCTCGATGTAGGCTGTCAAGCTTTTCGCGCAATGTGCTCCACCGATCCGACCGCAACTGCACGGCAGAGTAGTAATCGTTCATCGACTGCATCAGGCATCCTTTCTGATCGGTCGACGAGGCGATCTGTGCGACGGATCAACCCGTCGCACAGAAGCGCCCCTTCAACCGGAAGTGAGCTTTCCCGCAAGCGGCGGAAACGAGGTATCGTCACGGAATGGCGGGCCCATCGAAACATGCGCCGCCCCCGTGACGGAATTGTCGCGCAGATCCACCGCGTCGGGTTTGCGCTGCTGTGGCATCTGCAACGGCCCCAAGGTATTCAGATAGGCATCCGTCCCGCTGGCGCGATCATAAACCGAGAAATCAACCGAACGGTCGCGGAAACTTTTGAGCACCTGACCAAGGCCCTTCATGCCGGTTTCGCGCTGACGGCGCACCAGATCAAGATCGACCTCGATCGGGAACATATCTTCCTGCCCCGCCGATTGGTGCAAGACCATCGCACTTGGGTCAATCACGCAGGAGCGCCCGTTGCCGCCCGCGCCAAGCCCGTTCACATCAATGACATAGCATTGGAACTGCGCTGCCGTCGCCCGCGCGATGGCAAGTTCGGCGTCGCGGTCTGTGGTGCCGGTCAAGACCGGATGCAACAGCACCTCCACCCCTTGCGCGGTCAGTTGCCGCGTCGTTTCCGGGAACCAGATATCATAGCAGATCGACAAGCCGAACCGCCCGATACCCGGCACATCGAACACACAAAACTCAGTCCCCGCCACAACGTCGGTTTCATACGGACGAAACGGGAACATCTTGCGGTAGAATGTCACAATCTCCCCCTGAGGGTTGATCACCGCTGATGTGTTGTAGATCCGCCCATCCTCGGTTTTCTCAAACATCGAACCGGGAATCAGCC
>NZ_JAKDLJ010000159.1 GCF_030452865.1 Pseudorhodobacter sp. | reverse complement strand
GACTGTCATCGCGTCGATCAACATAGCGGCCCCAGGATTTCGGACAAAGGACGGTGATTTGGCGCGGTTTGCTTCACTTCTGACTGAAGCTGCTGCCGCTATATCACGCGGGCTAGGTTGGTCAGCAGGATCGTAATCATGATCACATCTGCGGCACCGTCTGGGGATGAAACCCCCGGCGTCGAGATATCTGTCAAAAGATGTCCTCCTTGTTGTTTGTATTTATTTACTCCTAGCGCATCGATGCTTAAATATCTACAGCGCAGCCAAAGGTTGTAACGCAAATTCGATTTTGCAGATGCGGCGCCATGATGTTAGGATCGGGCAACCCAAAGCCGTTAAATGCCGCAACGCGGCTTCCTCCAGCTGGATCAGCGCTCGTCGTGCAGAATCTTGGTTCACCGAATGACCGTGCCCATCGGACGAAAGTTTGGCTATAGGAACTTAGGCCGATTTTTTGAACAGATCGCCTTCTTGCGATTGTCCTATTAATTCTTCCCAATCAGGTGGCGGAGCGTCTTCGGAATTCAGGCCTTCCGGCGGTGTCAGAACCTTGGGGTTTGGGTTATTTACGATTGCCAATCTGAAGCGCATTGACGTCTTGCGATTTTCTGCGCCTGCCTCGGGCGCGGATGGTTCGTCGCTTTTGATCTGCTGCGCCGACATTTTGGTGGGCGCGTCCGCCTGTTTCAATTTTGTCTTGGTCTGAGCCTCCGCCACTACTGCGATTTCTTTCTGCGTGGGTGCCGGTGGCTCATCACTTTCGACCTTCGGCGCGGGTGTTCTTGCGGGTTCATCCGTCGGCTCTGGCTTTGCCTTGGCCTGATCATCCCCCGCGTTCGCCTCGGCTTCAACTTTCGGCACTTTTAAGACCTTAGGACCCAAAGGGTCGTTCGCCAACTCCGCCGGCAGCGGCGGAAACGGCAGCTCATATCCCTTTTGAGCATCCATCATCGCAGCAAACATAGGATCGTCAAAATACTTGATCCGCTTAGCTCTGATCGGGTGTTGCGGCGATGCGAGAATGATCACCTCGTCGGGGTCCATAAACCGGGCTTCGGTCTCAGAAAGGAGTGGGCGTTCTTCCAACCTGACGCTTGTCCCCTGCGCCCCGGCAAAGCCTTTGTTGCGGCCAAAGGAGGTTGTGACAGCTTCGCGGGTGGTCTTGCCGACAGACGCAGAAACCTCCTTCACTGTTTGCTCATCGCGCGGTGTAATGTAGAGCTTTAGCCCTGCGCCGTTCTCAAGGCTTTCTCGCCCGTCCTTGCCATAGATTTTGTCCAAGGCGGACAATGATTGCGCGATCATCGCGATCCGCCCGCCATAGCTTGCCAGAGTGTGAATCGCGCGTTCAAGATAGGGCAGCGCCCCCATTTGCTGGAATTCGTCAATCATCACCATGACCGGCCAAGGTTCATCCGGTCCCGGCTCATTGGCTCGAAGGCTTGCGATCAAGTCCGCAAACATCAAGCGCAGCAGTGGCGCAAGTGTTGGAATATGATCTTCCGACACCACAATATAGAGCGATTGCGGCCGCTTTCTGAATGTCGAGAAATTCATATCGTTGGCGCTGGTCGCCGCGACAACAGCAGGGTTGTCCCACTGTTTCAGCCCGGCGGTCTTGAGCGCCTGAATATTGCTGGTCAGCAGTTTGTCGGATGCGCTGGCCGCGTTGATCCACAAGAGCCTATGCGCGTGGCCTTTGGCCTCCTCGGCATAAGACTTGTACATTTGATTCTTGTCGGCCCCGTCCGATACAATCTTGTTGACCTCACCCAGATTGGGTCTGCGCCGTTGCAGGGCGAGAAGACAGGCCGCAACAAAGATCGTTTTGCCTGCCTCGGAGAAGGTGTTGCTCTGCTGGTTGTCCTTGTCCAGAAACAGGTCGGCCAGAATGCTGACTTCCGTGAACTGTTCGGCAAAACTCTTGCATTTCGCAATTCGATCCAGTGGATTGTAGCGATGGGTGCCACGCACCCAATCAAACGGCGAGAAGCGATAGACCTCATCGCCCTGGATCATGCGGTAGCGGGCGGTTTTATCAAAATTCTCGCCCTTGACGTCCAGTGCCACGATACTGCCACCGAAGGACAAGATATTTGGGATTACAAAGCCCACGCCTTTGCCGGCACGGGTGGGGGCGACCATCATCACATGCGGGATCGCAGTTGAACAAATATACTTTGCCTTTGAATCTTTAGGCGCTCCGAGTTTGCCACAGACAAACCCTGTGCCGACGGGTCGCACCATCCCATTTTTATTTAGCTCGGTCTTGGTCTGCCAATGGGCAGCCCCGTAGTCGCTGCGTTGCTTCTGATAGGTCCAGACAAAAGCCAGCAGGCCGAGTGCAACAGCCGACAAGATCACCGCAGCGAAGGCAACATTGCAGGCATCGGGATGTGCGGCCCGCAATCTCGTGCTGATCTTCCAAACCGCGAACATATCGAACCCGGAAAGCCCGCGGCGCAGAGCAAGCGTCAAATAGGCACTGCCGATGATGGTGCCGACCATGACCCCCGACAAAAGTCCGAAGACGACATTTACGACAAGCTTTGCTGTGCTGTGCATCCCCCTGCTCCTACAAGCTCAGATCATCATCAAGGCCAGGATCGGTCTTGTGCTCAAGGATCAGTTCTTCGGCCCGAGCGCGAGCGCGCTCTTGGTGCAAATCACCAGCCAAGTCAGCGAGATCGGCATCACCGCGTTCTTCGGCGGTAATTTCCAGATACTTTTGGGTGACGCTGATCTGATCAACTTTGGCAGGCAGCACTCCCTCCAAGACATCCCAATTGCCCCGGTCCAGATCGGCCATGCCTTCATCGCCCAATTCATGATGAAGTTCGGAAACCAGAGCGCGCTGGATCGTGTCGGTCTGTTCTTCGGTCATGTCACCATCCCGAAGGTTCTCGGCCAATTGACGGATATAGGCATTGGGGGTCTCAACATCCTCAAGATCGGCTTCAGAGACCTTATTGCCGAAACTGGCCGCAATCTCTTTCAACCGTTCGATCCTGGCCTCACCATAGTGCGGCTCTTCATATTCGATCTCAACCGCGCGGATCATGTCGTCAAAATGCCGGTCCAGCACCGCTGCAATCAAAATGTCGGCTTTGGTAAGCTGGTCTTGAGACAGATTGCCCGCGTCCCTCTCGGCAATGAGGTCGTTCAATCCGGTTGTCAGCTCCTCAAGATAAATCCCGCGAGATGCCCGGTTGTCAGGGTTCTCAAACATCTCAAGACTGACAATCACTGGCTCAAAAACCGTGTATGCATCTGGTTCATTGTCAAATTGCGCAGCAACACCGTTTTTCAGGTCTGTTAAGACCAACTCCGTTTGTTGGGCAATTTCAATTTGCGCCACCACGGTCTCTTCAATGTCAAAACTGCGTTCGCTGATATACGCCTTTGAGTATCCCTGACCCCGGAGCCTTGACACTTCCTCCTTGATGCCCTGCAAAATTGCTTGCTCTCGCTCCGCTTCGGCAATGGTTTTGCCGTCCTGGGTCTCCATGTCCTGACCCATCTCCGTTTGCAGGCCAGCGTCACGTTGCGCGGTGGCAACAATGTCGAAAGGGCTTTCCATTTCAATGCCAAGCGCTGTGCCAAGCCGCGTCTGAAACCCGCCCAACTTTTCAAGCGCTGCATCAAATTCTTGCGCTGAGGATTGGTCCAGCTCAATGCCCTCTTTGGCCAAGATTGCTCTGAGATCGCGATTGATCCAGTCTTGGGCAAGGCCGTGGTTCTTGGTGCCGCCGGTTTTCATACGCGCAAGAACATCTTCGGTATCTAGGCCGAGGTCTTGCCCCGCTTGCAGGACCTGCGCCAGAGTCTCGCGCTGCGCTGCATCAACAAAACGGTCTGCCAGATCGACAGCCCCTGCCCCCGGTGGATATATCTCCACCAGTTCTTGGTTATAGGCTTCGCGCCGCTCGGGGTCTGGGACCATCTGATAAAACTCAGCCAACACTGGCGCAGCCTTGGCCTCAAATTCGGCACGTTCCACCCCGATAAGCTCTTCCGCCCTGCCCCGGATACCGTCGATTTGCGCCTCGGCAAACTCAATGGCCTCCCCAACAGTTTTGATTTCACCCATATCCATTTCTCCTTGTTCTACATTCCACGCAATGCCACTCGACAGTCTGAGCCGCATAAGGCGCACCGCCTCGGCCAGCTCTGATTTGTCGATGCTTTCCAAAAGATCGGCGATGTCTGTGTATTCCTCGACAAACCCGACGATTGCCGCCCTTGCCCGTTCCGCCTCCGGCTCGCTCAGAGCCGTTCCCATCGGGCGTCGGTCTTCCGCCTTGGCGGCATAGATCTCTTCCAACCCTGCGGGTTTGTCGGTCAACCCGCGCTCCAGCCGGGTGGTGGCATGCAGCGCAACGCCGTAGCCTTCCGCAATTTCAGCCTGCTTCTCGCGCATGAGCTGGGGTGACATATTGCCCTTCGCCCAGCACGCAAACCATTCGCCCATGACAGAGCCGCGATTGTTCAACAGGATATGGGCATGGGGGTGATCTCGGTCGGTGTGGACCGCAATCATATAATCCCACTTATCGCCATAATGCCCGCTTTCAAAGAAATGCTCGCACCAATCCAAGGCAATGCCCTGGACCTGTTCTGCCGACACTTCCTTTGGAAAGCTCAACAGCATGTGGCTGGTAAAGCCGAGTTTTGACGTACCGCGCCAGGTTCCCGACCATTGTTCCATGATCGCAGCCTTCTGATCCTCGGAAAGCCTGTCGCCAGCCTCCAGGCTGTTGATCTGGTTCGAATAGGTGAACACGGCTTTGTCATTCACATAATCAAGCTGATTGCCCAAGGAGCTCAGAGTTTTACAGCCACCATTACGGATGCGCTTGAACACCGCTGCCCGTGATCCTTTCGCGGCCTTGATGATATTTCTGACCGAAGGCTGTCCGGCGCGTTTGAACGACCGGGCTTGTCGCTCCGCTGCACGGGCGCGTCCGCCCTTCGCTTTCAGGTCATCTTCGGCCCATGCCTCGCCCATGACGGCGTGATAGAGTGCTAAAGGGTCATGTTTGCTCATCGCAGGGCCTCCTTGGCTGTGATCAGCCGAGCCACCGCGTAACCACGTCGGGATTTGGCTTCATCCAAGATACCGCGCAGGTCTTCATGCAGGCGCGCATTGGTGTCGATGGACTTGGCCAACAACACCCGATCATCAACACTGAGCCGCAATTTTCCACGGTGAACGCTTTTGGCAAGCTGGTTGAGCAGATCCAACTCCTTGCCTTTGAGCCATACGGTTCTGTTGAACGCGTCCAATTGGTTTGGAAAGAGCTCGAACAGGCCCGCCGCCATGCGCAGCAAAACCCGGAATGCTTGGCTTGATCCGGTGATGCCAACTGCGGCGGCACCAGCCAAAAAGGTATCAATCTCACCGATGGGGGCGCGAAAAGCCACGGTCTTCGATGGGGTGCTCCGCCCTTTTGTCTGTCCGCGCTCCTCGGTAACAACGCGGTTGATGTGCCGAATGGTGACGCCAAATGTTTTTGAGAGCGTGTTGACACTCGCGCCGTTACGAAAACGCGCCACAAGCTCTTGTCGTTTTTCTATGGTCAATTTTTTCTGCGCCAGCGCCGCAGGACCCCCAAATGTCCAAAGTGCAAACGTTAGGCATATCCTGCCACCGTCCTTCCTTTCTTAAACACTGGGATCGAGATGGCTGGCAATGCAAAAGCGTATACGGTGCAATAAAAGTTTCTTTGTGCTGAAATAGGCTTTTCGTTGACGCCGAGGCGCGGAGCCTTCATTACCAACCTGTCATCTTGGCAACATGCCAAACTTACAGGAGATCAGACTGTCATTCTGTCAAATTGCCAGAAACACATTGAGCCGGTTTGCCATGAAGCCATATGGGCCGTCTGACAGGATAACCCGATATCAAATGCTCAGTTTGCCACTTTGCCAATGTGGCATGCTGTCGTTTTCTCATGCTGGCATTCTGACAAATTCACCGATGGACAGCCTGACACATGGCCGGCGTTACAGCCTGTCAACCTGCCATAGCGACATGTTGGGGCAGGCAATGACCTTCGGAAAGGAGCAACAGCCAAAATGCTGACAATCACATTGATGAACCAAAAGGGCGGTGCGGGAAAATCAACGGTCGCGCGAGCGCTGCTAAGTGCGGGCGACAGCAATGGGCTTCGTTGCGCTTTTATCGACGCAGACCAAACCGGCAATCTTGCGCGTTGGGCCATGCGTGCGGCCGAGGGCGGATTGTGGTCAGACGCAATCGACGCATATCAAACCATTGATGCGGAGGAAGTTGCAGAGATCGTCGATGAGATTGCCACTGAGAATAACATTGATCTGCTGGTGATTGATACGGCGGGGGATGCCTCGCGCGATCACGATGTTTTTGCCGTGGTTGCTGATCTTATTTTGTGCCCGATCATGCTATCGCGGTCCGACATTGAAACCGCGCGCGGCACGGCAAATTTTCTCTACCGTATGAAGGACCGCGCCGAAGACCCGTCACAAATGCCCGCATTTCGGATCATGCTCAACCGGGTTGCAAGCCGCCCCTCAAAAGGGGATCGAGAGATCATCGACGCTCTGCAAGCGACAAAGCTGGTCGGGCCCAATGAGAACACCGGACTTGAGGTAATGCAGATATTGGGAGCGGTGCTACAAGAGCGCGAGGCGTATAAGACCATGGACCGCGAAGGTCTGTTGGGACATGTCTTGGCGCGTCATAATGAAACAGCCCCGGGTTTTGCAAAACACCCGAAGCACCTGACCAATGCCATTACTGAGGCGGATAAGCTGCTCGCTGCCTGCTTTGCCGTCGCGGGAGGGGGCCACGATGACCGGTAAGAAAGCATCTCGGCGGTTGGTGTTAAAAGGGCCGGACAATGAATACGCAAAACGGGATGCTCTGAAAGCCGAAAAGCCTGATGTGACGATTGCGGAGCAAAACCCCACTGCGCTGGTTGTGGCGCAACAGGCTGACGCACCGGCCAAGGCTGAGAACCCGCTGGGCCCCTTGCCAGACATTGAACCAAAGAAGCCTGCATCAAAGCCAACCAGCAGCGCCGCAAAAGTCAACGGAGCGGCGATCAGGATATCTATACAAATCAATCTTGGTGAGAACGTCAGCACAAGGGCAACCGAGGTCGCCGCCAAATACGCTTTGGCGGTGGAGGATATCATCAAGGCTGCGCGATTGCGTGCCATCAAGCACTTCAAATTGCTCATCGAGACGGGGGGGTCGCTTGGAGCGCTGGCAATTGAAGAAGGCGGACTAGCCACACGGGTTGCAACCAGGTTCACAGGTGACCTCGCGGCGAAGATCAGCGCGCAATTTGACCCTCTGGACCTCGGGTTTGCGGCCAGTCGCCTCAAACCCGTGATTACGAGTCTCGTGCAACAACAGCTCAGAGAAATCTGTGACGCTACTTGCTAAAGCGCTTTGCATTTCATCTAGACGCCGAAACGCACTCACGGGGGTGTGTTAATCGCACAGCACAGGGCGCGCGGACCCAATGGACACTTCTGACAGAGCATCGGCCCCGCTACGGATCTGGATCGTTTTTGCTCTGGCAAAAGCCCGCGCCAACCCTGCATGTGCTTTTGGGGGCAGGTTCTTGAACAGGATCAAAAAGCCAGCTGCCCCAGATAACGCGTATGAGTCCCCGCCGATCGCAAGGCGATAG
>NZ_JAKDLJ010000158.1 GCF_030452865.1 Pseudorhodobacter sp. | reverse complement strand
TAGACAATAGCAGCCTCCGGGCGAACGGCCTTGATCTCTGCTTCCAGCCGCGCACATTCTGCCTTGAAACGGTTGCCCCATTCTTCCGGACTCTCGCCGGGAACTACACGAAAACCAAAGCCGAAATGGCAATCCTTGGCGGTGATGTTTTCCGCCGTGCCGCCGTGGATTTTACCGACATGCGCGGTGGTCCAGTGCGGCACGAATTGCGCCGCAAGGGCCGAGGGTGGTTTCGCGGCGTTTTCATCGTTGATGCGGTTGCCCCAGTCAATCAGCTTTGCCGCCGTCATGATCGCATTGACGCCGGTGTGCATAAGTGAAGAATGCACCTCAAACCCTTGAACATGAACGGTGAAACCGTGGCCGCCCTTGTGGCCGTTGACCAGTTTCATCATGGACGGTTCCCCCACCACCACTGCGGCGGCTTTTGGCAGGGTCTTGACCATCTCGGCAATCATCGGCGGCGCGCCGGTGCAACCGACCTCCTCATCGTAGCTGATGGCGATTTGCAGCGGGCGTTTCACCCCGGCTTTCACCGCCAAGGGCACCGCCGCCAGCGCCAGCGCGACAAAGCCCTTCATGTCACAAGTGCCGCGCCCGTATAGCCGCCCGTTCTTCTCGACGATGGAAAACGGATCGCTGGTCCAGTTCTGCCCTTCAATCGGCACCACATCCGAATGCCCCGACAGAACCACCCCGCCATCCACTTCCGGCCCGACATTGGCGAACAACGCGGCCTTGTTGCCTTCCGCGTTATAGACCCGGTGCGATTTCACCCCATATTCTGCGAGATACCCCTCCACCCAGTCGATCAGGTCAAGGTTGCTTTCGCTGCTGACGGTGGGAAAGCCGACCAGCTTTTCAAGCACGTCGCGCGGGGACATTTGCAGGGTTGATTGTGCATCGGCCATCGGTCTTCTCCTTGTTTTCGCGACACGGTGAACTTGCCCCCGCCGCAGGTCAAGCCCTCTCATCGCGCGCAACCGAAGCGCCGATCGGCAACAACCGGAAGGATATACGAGAAAGAATGTTGCGACATGGAAAAAAACCGGTAACATCGGCCACAATCCCGGCAACCCCTTGGGTATGACCGGGAAGCAACAAGGCACCGACATGGGAGTCGTCATATGGCCGATGGGGCCAAGCCCGTTCTTGACGTGCGCGGCTTGCAGACTGTTTTTCGCACACGCGGCGGGGACATTCATGCAGTCAATTCCGTCAGTTTTCACCTGAAACCCGGTGAGTTGCTGGGCGTGGTCGGCGAAAGCGGTTCGGGCAAGTCTGTCACGATGATGTCACTGATCGGGTTGTTGCCGATGCCGCCTGCCGAAGTGCGCGCGGGCGAGGTGTTGCTCGGCGATACCGATATTCTCAAGATCAGCGCCGAGGAATTGCAAAAGGTACGCGGGCGTCGAATCGGCTTTGTGTTTCAAGACCCTATGACCAGCCTGAACCCGGTGTTCACTGTTGGCAATCAGGTGATGGAACCGCTGCGCTGGCATATGGGTATGAACAAGAAACAAGCCTTCGCACGCGCTGTCGAACTGCTCGATCTGGTCGGTATTCCCGATGCGGCACGGCGGATGAAGGACTATCCGCACCAGTTTTCCGGCGGTATGCGCCAGCGTGTGATGATCGCAATTGCGCTGGCCTGTGACCCCGAGGTTCTGATCGCGGATGAGCCGACGACAGCGCTGGACGTGACGATTCAGGCGCAAATCATCGAGTTGGTGAAAGAGCTGCGCACCAAACTCGGCATGGCGATTGTCTGGATCACGCATGACCTCGGGGTGATCGCCGGAATCGCGGACCGGGTGATGGTGATGTATGGCGGGCAAGTGGTCGAACAGGGACCGGTGGCGGAATTGTTCGCCAACCCGCAGCACCCCTATACCCGCGCATTGCTGAAAACCATTCCCTCAGTCACGGGGGAGCGTGAGACTCGGTTGAAGGTGATTGAAGGCCAGCCGCCGATCCTTGGCGCCGCCCCCTCTGCCTGCCCCTTCATGCCACGCTGCGCCCATTCCTTTGCGCGCTGCGCGGTCGAGAACCCGCCGCGCCGCCCGATTGGCCGGGCCGAGGTTGGCTGGGGCCATGATGTCGCCTGCCACTGGGACGCAAGATCAGGAGGCCCGCATGCTTGACGCAATGCCTGATCCAAAACCCGCAACAAAGCTGGTGCAGGTCAAAGACCTCAAGATGTATTTCCCGATCCATACCGGGCTGTTGCGTCGGCATACCGGCGATGTGAAAGCGGTGGATGGTATCAGCTTTGACATCATGGAAGGTGAAACCCTTGGGCTGGTGGGCGAAAGCGGTTGCGGCAAATCCACTGTCGGCCGTGCCTTGTTGCGGCTTTATGAGCTGACCGGCGGCTCGGTCACGATTGACGGCGACGATATCGCGAAACTCGGTGCCGAAGCGTTGCGCAAGAAACGCCCGACGATGCAGATGGTGTTCCAGGACCCGCAAGCCAGCCTCAACCCTCGGATGACGGTTGCCGCCCTTATCGGCGAACCGTTGGATGAACACGGCGGGATGAGCGCGACGGAAAAGCTGGCGCGGGTTTATGAATTGATGGATGCGGTCGGGCTGAACCGCAATTTCGCCAATCGCTATCCGCACGCGTTTTCGGGTGGCCAACGGCAGCGCATCGGGATTGCGCGGGCGCTGGCGCTCAACCCGAAATTCATCGTTTGTGACGAACCGATTGCCGCGCTCGATGTGTCAATTCAGGCGCAAGTGGTCAACCTGCTGGAGGATTTGCAGGAGAAGTTCGGCCTGACCTATCTGTTCATCAGTCACGACCTGTCGATGGTGCGTCATATCGCCGACCGGGTGGCGGTGATGTATCTGGGGCGCATCGCCGAACTTTCCCCGCGCGAACCGCTTTATGCCGAACCCCTGCATCCCTATGCCAAGGCGCTGCTGTCTGCCGTGCCGGAGCCCGACCCGGAGCATGAGGCAAAGCGTCGGCGCATCATCCTGCAGGGCGATGTGCCGTCGCCGTCAAACCCGCCGAAAGGCTGCAACTTCTGCACCCGTTGTCCGGAGGTGATCCCGATGTGCCACGAGGTGGAACCCGACCTGCTGGAGGTGCGACCGGGCCGGTTTGTTGCCTGCCATCTTGTGAAACCCGAAACCAAAACACCAGCCGCCGGATCAACCGGACGGCCCGAGGTCAAAGAGCATAACCAACAAGGAGAACCAAGAATATGAAAATGAAATCCGCCCTTCTGGGCGCTGCCTGCGCATTCGCCTTCGCGCCCGCCGCATTTGCGGAACGCGGGTCTGATGGCAATGTCAACGTGATCTATTGGCAAGCGCCGTCCATCCTCAACCCGTTCCTGTCCGGTGGCACCAAGGATGTCGAAGCCGCCTCGCTGATGCTTGAATCGCTGGCGCGATTTGACGAAAAGGGCAATATGCAGCCTTGGCTTGCCACCGATATTCCGACCGTCGCCAATGGCGGCGTCGCGGCCGACCTCAAGTCGATCACATGGAAGCTGAAGCCCGGCATCCTGTGGTCCGATGGCAGCCCACTTACCGCCAATGATGCGGTGTTTACCTGGCAGTATTGCACCGATACCAGCGGCGGTTGCGCGCAGCTTTCCAAATTCGATGGCGTTGAAAAGGTCGAAGCTGTCGATGATCTGACCGTCAAGATCAGCTTCACCAACCCGCACCCCTATCCCTACCTGCCGCTCGTCGGTGCGGAATCACCGATCCTCCAGCAAGCGCAGTTCAAAGATTGCCTCGGCGCTGCTGCCTCCGGCTGTACCGAACAGAACTTCAATCCGATCGGGACCGGCCCGTTCAAAGTCGTTGAATTCAAGACCAATGACGTGCTGACTCTGGAAGCGAACCCGAATTACCGCGACCCCGACAAGCCGCATTTTGCCACCATGACATTCAAGGGCGGCGGCGATGCCGAAGCGGCGGGCCGCGCGGTGCTGGAAACCGGTGAATTTGATTATGCTTGGAACCTACAGCTTTCGCCCGAAGTGCTTTCGGGGATGCAGGCGGCAGGCAAGGGTGAAACCATGGTCGCTTTCGGCACGCTGGTCGAGCGGATCGAAATGAACCTGACCGACCCATCACCGGAGCTGCCGGAGGGGGAGCGCTCAACCGCAAAGCATCCGCACCCGATTCTGTCCGACATGCGCGTGCGCAAAGCGCTGTCCATGGCCATTGACCGCACATTGCTGACCGAAATCGGCTATGGTCAGGCCGGTCGCCCGACCTGCAATCTGGTGCCCGCACCGGAAATCTATGCCTCGCCCAATACCGACTGCATCGCGCAGGATGTCGAAGGCGCCAAGGCACTGCTGGATGAGGCAGGCTGGAAAGTTGGCAGCGACGGTATCCGTGAAAAAGACGGCAAGAAGCTGCATCTGCTCTATCAAACCTCCACCAATGCCGTGCGTCAGGACTTTCAGGCGCTGATCAAGCAGTGGTGGGAAGATATTGGGGTTTCAACCGAGTTGAAGAACGTCTCCGGCTCCGTCTTCTTCGGATCTGACCCCGGCTCGCCCGACACTTTCCCGCGGTTCTATGCCGATGTTGAAATGTATGCCAACAACTTCCCCGGCACGGATCCGGCGGCTTATCTCGGGGCTTATACCTGTGACAAGGCGCCCCGGCCGGAAACCCAATGGCAAGGTGAAAACATCAACCGCTTTTGTGATCCGGAATATGACAAGCTGATCGATAAACTGGGGGAGACCGGCGATATCGCTGAACGCGCCAAGATCGCGATCCGGCTGAATGAAATGCTGACCAAGGACACCTATACGATTGTCCCCTTGGTGGATCGCGGCACGGTTGCAGCGCATTCCAACACTCTGGGCGGCGTTATCCTGAACTCCTGGGATACCTCGATCTGGAACGTGGCAGATTGGTATCGCGTCAAGTGATCTGAACGAAAAAAAGGCGGCGGCCTTGTTGCAAGGGCCGCCGCACCCATCCCCGCAAGAGACCTGAACCGAGGCGCCCATGCTGACATTCACAATCCGAAGGTTGCTGTTCGCGATCCCGACGCTTCTGTTCATCTCTCTGGTGATCTTCCTGATCCTTGAACTCGCCCCCGGCGATCCGCTTGCCGACATGCCGATGACAATTCCCCCGGATGTCAAAGAGAAGATCCGCCTGTCGCTCGGCCTCGGCCGCCCCGCTTATATTCGTTACGGGCTTTGGCTTTACAACCTGTTCGTCACGGAACCCTCCTACTGGATCGACTCTGCGTTTCACACCCATCTCGCCGATGGCGCGCAGCGCATCATCAGTTTCCAGACCCGCGCGCCGGTGTTTGACACCATCGCAGAGCGTATTCCCCAGACCCTGCTGGTGGTCGGTATGGGCTATCTGGTCGGCACGCTGATCTCGCTGCCGATCGGCATCATTTCGGCCTACAAACAATATAGTTGGTTCGACCAATTCGGCACCTTCGTCTCGATGGTCGGCTTCTCGGTTCCGACCTTCGTGACCGGCGTGATGCTGATCGTGATTTTCTCGGTGATGATCCCATCGACCAGTTTCTTCTGGCTACCCTCGATCTATGACACCACACTGCGGGTCACCGACTGGAACAGTTTTGTGCTGCAATTCCGGCAGATGATCATGCCGGTTTTTGTGCTCGCGCTCTATCAGGCGGCGCAGGTCAGCCGCTACATGCGCGCCTCGATGCTGGACAACCTGAGCATGGATTACGTCCGCACCGCCCGCGCCAAGGGGTTGAGCGAACGGGTCCTGCTTTTGAAACACGTTCTGCGCAATTCGCTGATTCCCGTCATTACCGTGATTGCGCTTGGGGTGCCGTCAATCTTTACCGGCGCGATCATTACCGAAAACGTCTTCAAGGTGAATGGTCTCGGCCAGCAGCTTTTGTTGTCGATTCAAGGCAATGATGCGCCGATGGTGCTGACGATTTCCTTCATTTTCGCCATCCTGATCGTTTTGTTCAACCTGATTGCCGATGTTCTTTATGGCATTCTGGACCCGAGGATCCGCTATGACTGATCGCACCATCGACCTCAAGGCCGCCAAGCCCCGCAACCAGTGGTGGGATGTCTGGGATCAGTTCCGCACCCACAAGGGCGCGCTGATGGGGATGTTCGTGCTTGGCTTCATCTTGTTTTGCACCCTCGTCGGCCCGCATCTGTGGGACATTGACCCCAAGTTGATCGACATCCGCGCTCGCGCCAAAGGGCCGAGCATGGCGCATCCCTTGGGCACCGACCAGTTGGGTCGCGATATGCTGGCGCGGCTGTTTTCGGGCGGGCGGATCACGATTGCCGTGGGGATGACGGCGATGGTACTCTCATTGGTTCTGGGCACGTTTATCGGGGTGGTCGCGGGGTATTTCCGCCGCCTTGATGGCATCCTGATGCGCCTGACCGATCTGTTTCTGGCGCTGCCGTTGCTGCCGCTCCTGTTGTTGATGGTGATGTTGTTCCGCGAAAGCCTTGTGTTGTCTCTCGGGCCGGAAAATGGCGTCTTCATCCTGATCGTTTTCGCCATCGGCATCACCTCATGGATGCACACGGCGCGGATCGTGCGCGGCGATGTGTTGGCGTTGAAAGAGCGAGAGTTTGTGCTCGCCTCCCGCTCCATCGGCACGCCGGCGCGGCGGATGATCCTGCGCCATATCCTGCCCAATGTGATGTCGCCGATCATGGTGTCGGCGACTTTGGGCGTGGCGAATGCGGTGATCACCGAAAGTGCGCTGTCCTTTCTGGGCCTTGGCTTTCCACCGGACTTCCCGACCTGGGGGCGGCTGCTGAGCGATGGCATGGTCTACATCAACCAGAATCCGGAACGGGTGATCTGGCCGGCAATCGCGCTTTCGGCTCTGGTGCTGTCGATCAACTATATCGGCGACGGGCTGCGTGATGCACTCGACCCACGGATTCGCGGTCGGTAGGCCCGCGAAAGGAAGCCTGCCAGCCAACCCGTCACTACCCGCGCGGTCGCATTCCGACAAATAAGATCATTCGTCCCCGATGCTGTGCGCGTCGGGGACGTTTTTTCCTGTGAAGGAAACCGAACAGATTGCTGTTCCCTTTGCCGCGCAAGCATGGAACACCCTTCCTGCCATGCGGCGCAGATCGCTGCCGCTGCGCTTGCAGCTTGCAAAAAAACACGATCAAACGCGAATTGAAACCCGCTACAAGGCGGCGACATTTCTACGAGCGGAGCATCCCATGTTTGAAACTCTCGGCTTTGAAACCCTGACGCCGCGCGCCGCGTCGGTAATCCTTGGGCTTGCGATTGGCGTGTCGTTCGGCGTTCTGGCCGAAGTCAGTCGTTTTTGCCTCCGTCGCGGTCTTGTCGGCAATGTCGCTGACCGCAAACCTGCGCTGGCGTTGTGGTTGACGGCTTTGGCGAGCGCGATCCTTGGCACACAAGGCGCCGTCGCAATGGGTTGGATCAGCTTCGCCGAGCATCGCCTGCTGACCCCCGATCTGCCGATTGCGGCGATTGTCCTTGGCGGCTTGGCTTTTGGTGTCGGCATGGTGCTGACACGCGGTTGCGCCTCGCGCCTGACCGTGTTGAGCGGCACCGGAAACCTGCGGGCGCTGACGGTGTTGGTGGTCTTTGCCATCACCGCCCATGCAACCATGAAAGGCTTGCTCGCCCCGATCCGTACCATGCTTGGCGGCTATACCCTGCCGATGGGCGATGCGATCAGTTTGGCCGCCCTGCCGGGGGGG
>NZ_JAKDLJ010000157.1 GCF_030452865.1 Pseudorhodobacter sp. | reverse complement strand
GCCGGCCAGCGCCGGAACCTTGCGCTGCCCCGCTGCGATCAGGTCGAGTTCGGAGGCGGAAGCAATCAACTTCGAGGCCACCCCCAAATCTTCGGATTTTGTCTACAAAACCACGCGCAGCAGATCGCCCAGAGCCGGCTTGACCTGCACCTGATCCTTGATCGCGTCGATCTTCGGCAGATCTTCGGCCTTTGCTTCCACGCCCGACTTGACCGCCGCCAGCAAACCATCGGCAATCTCCCCCCGCCGTGCCTCACGCAGCAACAGGCGGGAACGGCCCAGTTCTTCGACATTGGTGGGTTTGGTGGAGGCGAGTTCCAGCAGCGCATCATCCTTGATCACACGGCTTCGCGGCACGTTATTGCCTTGTGCATAGACTTCACGAAACTCTGCCAGCGCCTTGACGATGGCCAGAAACCGCCCCGAGTGGGTGCGCGTCTTGATGCGCTGCCAAGCCTCGGCAGGGCGCACGGTATAGGTTTCAGGGTCGGTCAGTACCGCCAACTCCTCCTCCACCCATTTTTGGCGGCCACTTTTGGCGATCTGTTCGGCCAGGCTTTCATAGATCACGCGCAGATGCGTCACATCGGCCAGTGCATAGGTCTGTTGCGCATCGCTTAACGGGCGGCGGGACCAATCGGTAAAGCGGCTGGTCTTATCCAATGGGTGATGTGCGATCTTGCGCACCAGGGTCTCATAGCCGACCTGTTCGCCAAAGCCGCAGACCATCGCGGCCACCTGAGTATCGAACAACGGCTTGGGAAAGCAGTTGCCTTCGACAAAGAAAATCTCCAGATCCTGCCTGGCCGCGTGGAACACCTTGACCGTCGCCTCATGGCGAAAGAGGTCATAGAGCGGTTCCAGCGACATTTCCTGCCCCTCGATCGGGTCGACCAGCACCGCATCCCCGTTTTCACCGGGAAGCGCCATCTGGATCAGGCAGAGTTTCGACCAATAGGTGCGTTCTCGCAGAAATTCGGTGTCGAGGGTTACATAGGCTTCGCGCTTGGCAGCCTCACAAAAAGCGGCGAGGGCTTCGGTCGTGTTGATCGTTCTCATCAGTATCCTGCTGTCGGCATGTCGCACGGGGTCATCCCGCCGCATCGCTATAGGCGCGCAATGCGGCAAAAGAAAGCCCTGCACCGAAAATGGCGCAGGGCAGTCGGGCCAAAATCTGAAAATCGGTCTTGTCCGTCATTCGGTGTTGGCCGAATCTCGGCGTTGAAGCTGAGCCCGCGCCGTGTCGCGGCGCAGCTTTGAATCACATCCGGCGCAAAATGTGTCAGATCGCCGCCAGCAACGCCTCACCACCAGAGGTTTCGCAAGTGCCGGGGCTTTCCTCTTGATGCAAAACCTTGATCACGCCGTTTTCCGCCATCAACGCATAGCGTTTGGAGCGCGACATCAGGCCAACCGGGGGCGCATCAAACGTCATGCCCATCGCCTTTGCGAATTCGGCGGTGCCATCGGCGAGCATGGTTATCCCGGCCTCATCCGCGCCGGTGGCCTTGCCCCATGCCTGCATCACGAACGGGTCATTGACCGAAACGCAGATAACCTCCTCCACGCCCTTTTCAGCAAATGCCTCACGGGTGCGGATGAAACTGGGGACATGGGCCGAATGACAGGTCGGCGTGAACGCCCCCGGAACCGCAAAGATCACCACTTTGCGTCCCCGTGCCAATTCGGCGATATTGACCTGCTCCGGCCCCGAAGCGCCCATCCGAACCACATTTGCTTCCGGCAGTTTGTCTCCTACAGAAATCGTCATCGCTTTTCTCCTCGTGCGTTGCATATCCGTTGTCTCAAGATATACGCTCCGCGCAGGCACCCGACCAGAGGCTGCTCTGCAAATAAACCGGGGTCCGGGATCGGAAGGGCGTAAAATGAAGCAGATTATCGTCATCGGGGCAGGACAAGCCGGATCGTCGCTTGTTGCCAAGCTGCGCAGTCTGGCCAGTGATGCCGCCATTATGCTGATCGGGGCGGAACCGCACCCACCCTATCAGCGCCCGCCGCTGTCAAAGGCCTATCTCTTGGGGGAGATGACGGCAGATCGTCTCCATCTTCGCCCGGAATCGTTTTACGCCGATCAAAACATCACGTTGCGTCTGGGCCAAACCGTCAGCGCAATTGATACCAAGGCGCAAACCGTGACCCTGGGGGCCGAAGTGTTGCGCTATGACGAGCTTGCACTGACCACGGGTTCCACGCCGCGTCGGTTGCCAGCCGCCATCGGTGGTGCTTTGCCCGGCGTGATGACCCTGCGCGATTTGGCCGATGTCGATGCGATGCGGCCCTATTTCTTGCCCGGCAAGCGGATTGTCATCGTCGGCGGCGGCTATATCGGGTTGGAGGGGGCGGCAGTCGCGGCAAAGCTGGGGCTTGATGTGACGGTGCTGGAAATGGCACCCCGCATCTTGCAACGCGTCGCCTCCCCCGAAACCTCGGATTATTTCCGCGATCTTCACCGCGCGCACGGCGTCAAAATCCTTGAGTCCACCGGGTTGGAACGGCTGATCGGAACCGATCATGTCACAGGTGCGCGGCTGTCCAGCGGGCAGGAGATACCGGCGGATATCGTTATGGTGGGAGTTGGTATTGCGCCCGACACCAGTTTGGCCGAAGCGGCGGGCTTGCTGCTGGAGAACGGGATTGTGACCGATGCCCAAGGCCGCACCTCGGCTCCGCATGTCTGGGCTGCGGGGGATTGCGCCAGCTTTCCTACAGAAGGCGGGCGGATGCGGCTCGAATCGGTGCCACATGCGATTGATCAGGCGGAACTGGTGGCGGAAAACATGATGGGCGCAAGCAAGGACTATCTGCCGAAGCCGTGGTTCTGGTCGGACCAATACGATATCAAACTGCAAATCGCGGGGTTGAATACCGGCTATGACCGGATCGTGACCCGGAAAACCGAAGGCGCAACCTCGTTCTGGTATTTCCAAGGTGAACGGTTGCTGGCCGTTGACGCGATGAATGACCCGCGTGCCTTCATGGTCGCCAAGCGCCTGCTCGATATGGGCAAGTCGCCCCAGGCGGATCAGGTTGCCAACCCGGAAACCGACCTCAAATCCCTGCTGAAATAATGCGGATCATTGGTGGCAGCAATCGCGGCACGCATCTGGCCGATGTGGGAAGGGGTGACGTGTCGGCGCATTTGCGCCCCACCTCCGACCGGGTGCGCGAAGCGATCTTCAACCTGCTGATCAATGGGCGGTTGGACGGTGGGCCGAACCCCGTGACCAACGCCCGCGTGCTTGATCTTTTTGCCGGTACTGGTGCCTTGGGGTTGGAGGCGCTGAGCCGCGGTGCGGCCCATGCCACTTTCGTCGATGACGGCAAAGCGGCGCAGGGGCTGATCCGTCGTAATCTGGAAATCACGCGCCAGACCGCCGCGCAGATATTGCGACAGGATGCAACCCGGCTGCCCCCGAACCCGGCTGCCCCCTATACGCTGGTCTTCCTGGACCCGCCCTATGGCATGACGATGGGGGAGGCGGCGTTGACCGGCGCGATTGCGGGCAATTGGATTGCGCCGAATGGCTTGATTGTGTGGGAGGAAAGTGCCTCGATCACCCCGCCAGCCGGGTTGCTGGAGGTCGACCACCGGAGATATGGCGATACCTCCGTCACGATCCTGCGCACGCCGTAACCGCTATGCGTGGCGACATGGCCTTGCAAATCCGGACTGACACAGCCATTTTGATCATTTGATAGAACAGGCTGAATGGTCCGTGTCACCGGAAGAAATACCGCGATATGCCCATAAAAGCCGTGCTCTTTGATTGTGATGGTGTCCTCGTTGATAGCGAGCGTACCACTTTTGCGCTGCTGGCCACCGACCTTGTGGCGCATGGTCTGCATCTGAGCCAATCCGAGATGGAGACGCGCTTTCTGGGTGGCACCATCTCTGGTCTGTTCAGTGCTGCACGGGATCTTGGCGCAAATCTGCCTGATACATGGGTTGATGATTTCTACACCCGGCTCTATGCCTGTCTTGCCGAAGGCACTGCGCTGATCTCAGGCGTACCAGAGGTGTTGGATGCGCTGGACGCGGCAGGTATTCGTTACGCGGTAGGGTCCAACGGATCGGGCGAAAAGATGCAAATTACGCTTGGTCAGCATCCTGCGATCAAGGCGCGCTTCGGAGGACACCTCTATTCGGGCCAAACACTTGGATGTCCGAAACCCGACCCCGGCCTTTGGCTTCACGCCGCACGCGCCTTGGGCGTGACGCCGGATGAATGTGTGGTCGTTGATGACAGCCCAAGCGGTTGCCTTGCAGCGGCCCGTGCGAATATCCGCTGCTTTGGTTTGGCGGAACATAACAATGGCGCGGCTCTTGTCGCGACCGGGGCAGAGGTGATCCATCACCTGCGCGATCTTCCTGCCCGACTTGGAATCGCATGATCTGGCCTCATCGCAACGGCCCCGCCTTCATCTTGGTGAAAATACCTTGCAGGGGGTCCGGGGGCGGCACACGCCCCCGGCCATGCCCATCAAGTGCGGCCAAAAGACGCTGTGCGATCAGCCTTCGAATGCCGCTTTGTAAACACCACCCGGCGACAGGGTAAAAATCTCAGCCCCGGTCGCTGTCACCCCGATCGAATGCTCGTACTGCGCCGAAAGCGATTTATCGCGGGTCACCGCTGTCCAGTCATCTGCCAGAACTTTCGTTTCCGGTCGACCCAGATTGACCATCGGCTCAATCGTGAAAAACATGCCTTCTTCCAGCACCGCGCCCGTGCCCGCACGGCCATAATGCAGCACATTCGGTGCAGAGTGGAACACCCGCCCCAAACCGTGACCACAGAAATCGCGCACGACTGACATGCGCTGACCCTCAACATAAGTCTGGATCGCATTGCCGATATCGCCAAAGGTATTGCCCGGTTTTACCGCCTCAATCCCTTTCATCAGACTGTCATGGGTGACCTCGATCAATCGCTGCGCCTTGCGCGAACTCGTCCCGGCCACATACATCCGGCTGGTATCGCCAAACCAGCCATCGACGATCACGGTGACATCAATGTTCAGAATGTCACCATCCTTGATCACTTTGCTGCCGGGAATCCCGTGGCACACCACATGGTTGACCGATATGCAGGACGCGTGTTGATAGCCGCGATAGCCGATGGTGGCGGAGATCACGCCGCGCCTTTTCACCTCATCCGTGATAAAATCATCCAGCGCAGCGGTGGTCACACCGGGGACAACCAATGGGCCAACCAGATCTAAAATCGCCGCTGCAACCTTGCCTGCCGTCCGCATCCCGGCGAAATCGGAATCCTCATAGATTCGTATGCTGTCTTTCGTAATCCGTCCGCGCGTCTCTTCCACCGTAGCGATCCCGTATAATCCTTTGCCCCAAGTATAGGCTCTCAAGACAAAAATGGCCAGACCCTGCGCAAATCCGGTAGTGGGTCATTGTAAGTATCTATGTCGAGGCAGGTGTATGGGCCACGAGTTTTCGAGCCCAGTTTTACGCTGCCGTTGACAGCGTTGAACGTGAATCAGCGAAATCTGCCTGCAAATACCAAATATCAACGGGTCGGCAGTTGCTTGATATGTCGGGTGGAAGTCGAAACGCTTTAGGGAAGGGCCACTGGCGCCCAGATCACATGGTCAATCGTAGGCGCTGCGGTTGCCAGCATGACCAAGCGGTCAAAGCCCATCGCGATTCCGGCGGCATCAGGCATATGGGCAAGCGCAGACAGGAATTCCTCGTCAAGCGGGTAGCGGATGGCATAGAGGCGTTCTTTCTCATCCATTTCCGCAACAAAGCGTTTGCGTTGTTCGGTGGCGCTGGTCAACTCGCCAAAGCCGTTGGCCAGTTCGACACCGCAAGCGTAAACCTCAAACCGTTCCGCACAGCGGGGATCGTCGGCGCAGGGGCGGGCGAGTGCGGCCTCGGCAATCGGATAGCGGTCAAGCATCGTCAGGCGGCCATGGCCGAGACGCGGCTCAATCCGCTCGGCCAACACGCGGGAGAACAGGTCTGACCATGTGTCGCCTTCGGCAAAACCGATGCCTTGTGTGACCAGTTGAGCCGCCAATGCTGCCTGATCGGGCTTGCCCTGCGTTGAGAGTGTCGCGAGCAGGTCCATATTCGCGTATTGGCTGAACGCATCAGCAACCGACAGGCGCTCAAAGGGAAGTGCCGGGTCGCACTCAAAGCTCTTGTAGCGCAGTTTGTCGGTGCGAGCGGCGGCAACAGCGAGCTTTGCAAATGTGGCGCAATCGTCCATCAAGACAGAGTAATCCTGCCCGACGCGATACCATTCGAGCATGGTGAATTCCGGCGAATGCAGCGGCCCGCGTTCCCGGTTGCGCCAGACATGGGCGAAAGCGGCGATGCGGTTTTCCCCCGCAGCAAGCAGCTTTTTCATCGCAAACTCCGGCGAGGTGTGCAGGTACATCTGGTGCGGTGTGCCTTCGTTGCCGATTGCCTCGGTGCTGAAAGCGTGCAGGTGCGTTTCATTGCCGGGGCTGGTGACCAACGCGCTTGGGTCCACCTCGACGAAATCGTGATCCGCGAACCAGCCGCGCAGGGCGGCTTGTACCCGGTTGCGGGCCAGAAGGGCCGGGCGGCGACCTTCATGTCGCGATGGATGCCACCAGTTCAGCGTATTTGTCATGTTTTGCGCCTTTGATCTGGAGATTTCGGCCAGGATAGGCTAGAGCCTAGCGCCATCGGTCCGCGCATTAGGTGTGCGGCGTACAAACCACAAGGAAATTCGCGTGAAAGTTATCGCCTCCTCGCTGCGCAAAGGCAATGTTGTTGAGATGAACGACAAACTATATGTCGTCCTGACGGCTGAAAATTTTCACCCCGGAAAAGGCACGCCGACCACATCCGTTAACATGCGCGGAATTCTGGACGGCGTGAAGGTGACGGAACGCTGGCGCACGACCGAACAGGTGGAGCGCGCGCATGTCGATGAACGCAAATACAATTTCCTTTATGCCGACGGTGAGGGTTTCCACTTCATGGAGCCGGAAAGCTATGACCAGATTGCGGTGGGTGAAGACATCATCGGTGATGCGAAGGTGTTTCTGAAAGATGGGTTGGAAGTGTTCCTGAAAACCTTCAACGGCGCCTGTATCGCGATCGAATTGCCACAAAAGCTGGTGGTTGAAGTGACCGAGACCGAGCCAGTGGTGAAGGGCCAAACCGCGTCATCCTCCTACAAACCTGCGACCTGTGATGAACAAATCCGCGTCATGGTGCCGCCGCATATCGGGGTAGGCACGCGGATCGTGATCAATACCGAGGATAATTCCTATGTGGAACGCTCGAAAGATTGATTTCGGCGGGTGATTCCCCGAAAGTAAGCGGCTGCGGCCATAGAATTTTCTCGGCAGGATGCACGAGGAATTTTTGAATGATGATAACGAGAGATAGCAAAGCCGGGATCCTTGAATCGCTCCGGCTTCACCGGAGACCTACAGCTTCATTTCACGCGACCATATCGAGCACGTCGCGCTGTGCATAGAAGTTCTCTTCTGCCTCGGCTGGTGGGGTGTTTCCGATGGGCCCAAGCAGTCGACGGTTGTTGAACCAATCGACCCAGCCGAGGGTTGCCATTTCCAGATCCTGCATGTTGCGCCACGGACCTTGGCGATGGACCAGTTCGGTTTTGTAAAGATCGTTTATCGTCTCGGCGAGGGCGTTGTCATACGAGTCACCGACACTGCCGACCGACGGTTCGATGCCAGCCTATAC
>NZ_JAKDLJ010000576.1 GCF_030452865.1 Pseudorhodobacter sp. | reverse complement strand
ACGCGAGTGCAAACGCAACCTGTCAACGTAATGATAAAACCCGGTGGATGAGGTCGGGAACCGCATGCCGCCAAGTTCCGCAATGACGGACGCCGGCGCACCTTCGAATGCGTGCGAACGCAACCTTCCGCCAAATTCGCCGGACTCGTAGATCACCGGTTTGAGGCCCATCTTCATCAATTCATAGGCGCATACCAAACCCGCCATACCCGCGCCAATGATCGCAACCTCGCGCCCGTGCTTTTCCGCCGGGACCGTGCCTAGCCCTGCCGGGTGTTTCAACCAATCGTCGAAGGCAAAGGTGAAATCGGGACCAAAGGCGGTGACGGAGTTCGGGGCGGCAGTCATGGCGTTGCGCCTTTCGTTGAGAGTGCAGCTTAGATATCGGGGCGGCGGTCGCGCAGATAGGTAACGTCAGAGCGGGTCTTGTTGATCAGGTCGTGGTCCAGATCGGCAATCAACAATGTTTCCGCCTGGCTGGCGCGCGCAAGATCATCGCCACCGGGGCTGCAAACACAAGATTTGCCGCAATAGGAGAATGCGCCTTCGGCGCCGACATAATTGGCATAGACCATGAACACGCCGTTTTCCTCTGCCCGCGCAGGCACAAGCCTTGTCGCCACGCTGTCATATGGCACCATGTTCGCCGTCGGGGTCAGGATCAGATCAGCGCCGTCAAGCGCCGCAGCCCGGATCAATTCTGGAAATTCAACGTCATAGCAGATCGAGAGCGCCAGTTTCCAGCCGCGCCAGTCGACCACCGATGACCGCGCTGTCCCCGGTGCAAACTGCGTCCGGTCTACCGCGCCATAAAGATGGGTCTTGCGGTAATTCAAAACCGGCACGCCATGCTCATCAATCAGTTGCGCCGCGTTGTAGATCGTACCGTCCGCCCCACGTTCGGGATAGCCATAGGCCACGGCAACCCGGTGATCCCGCGCCAGACCCGCGATTTGGCCGGCCCAGACGCCATCGGCAGGCTGCGCCAAACCCTCAACGAGCGGCGCCCCGATGTTATAGCCGGTCAGAAACATTTCAGGCGTAACCAACAGGTCAGCCCCTTGCGCGGCGGCCTTTGCGACCGTAGCGGCAAGACGGGCCATGCCGTCGCCGTCGGCAGGACGGATCGGCGTGGTTTGAAGGCATGCGATTCTCATCCTCTGATCATAGATGGTGATGGGGGACGAGGCCAGATCGCATGGTGTGAACCGCTGTACTTCCTTTCAAAAACCGAAGCAATCTGCGCTAAAACGCCCGGTTCCAGTCGGAACGCTCAATTCGCAAACCGCTGACCGATGGAACGTGATCCCGCCCGCGACTTTTGCAACTGGCTTCATCGGGTCATTGATCTTATCGTGCAGGTTCAATCTGCTCCCCTTGCGGAATAGAAGTTCAACCCGGATGCGGATATTGTGAAAATAATTTTGGCTGAAGACGACGAACAAGTCGCTAAATTCATCATCAAGGGTCTGGAAGAAGCGGGCCACAGTGTCGATCACGTCAGCGATGGACGCGACGCGCTGAGCTATTGCCTGTACAATCGCTGCGACATCGGAATTTTTGATCGCATGATGCCGGGTATGGATGGCCTGTCACTGGTGAAAGCGTTGCGAGCCGCATCCAATGAGATGCCGGTGATTTTCCTGACCGCGCTTGGCGATGTCGATGATCGCGT
>NZ_JAKDLJ010000156.1 GCF_030452865.1 Pseudorhodobacter sp. | reverse complement strand
GTGCGCCCCAGCCTAACACGACAGTCCGCAATCGTTTGGGGCGCATTGCCGAGACGCTTGAAACGACCGAGGCTGCACATATCGACACAAGTGCCGACATCGGCAGCGAGGCCATGAGAGCTTTGCTGCGCGCGGTGTCGAGGGGCATCTTTGCAGCCCAGGTCGCATTGAGACGGGTGCCTGTGATCGTGTTGCCCGAAGGCCTGTCTACGAAAGTGATCTGCATGGTTGGGGTCTCGTTTGATCCCATGCGCTGCAATGATACGACCCGCAGCATTGCTGCTCGACCAAGATTCAAGAACCAATCACCCCAACTGATGCACTATCACTGCAAGAACACATTATGCGCCAAGCGGTTCGGCGATCCAGAATTCCGATTTGATCGAATCTTGACCGCAACCACGGTCGGTTCAACGCGTCGCTTGGAGCCTTCGTTGTCACGGGTTTCTTCATCACCTTCAACTCCAGCCGGCGAAAAGATGAGTCGCAAACCCTCCGCTACGCAATCACGCCAAACAGGTCCATGGGCGCTGATTGCGGGCATTTTCCAAGAACCGTGGGCATCCGCCGAACCTATCGCCCATCCGGCCGAGAACTTGCTTTCGCAACTATGGCGTTTGACGCAACGCGGCATGACGACCAGCCCATAGTCCGGTTGCAAGACAGGCGGTCAGAAGATAGCCACCCGTAGGTGCATCCCAATCCAGCATTTCGCCACAGGCAAAGACGTTTGGCAGCGCGCGCAATTCCAGCGAATGGGTCAATCCCTCCTCCGCGATACCACCCGCCGTGGAAATCGCTTCGTCCATCGGGCGTGGTCCTGCAAGTGGAACAGGCAGGGCCTTGATCAAAGGCGAAAACTCCGTTGGCAACGGGCGGCCCCATTCCTGCACCAAGGCGGCCAAAATGGGGGACAGGCCCAGCTTGCGCAATTGTACCGATATGCTGTCGCGCGCGCGCGCCTTGGCCAGTTTTCCGGCAATCGCTTTTTCGGTCAGATCAGGCATCAGATCGAGCGTCAACCTGGCACCCTGCCGCAATTCCCGACTGATCGCGTAGATGCCTCCGCCTTCCAGGCCTTTGGACGATATGACAAATTCACCGCGTTCGCGCCGCCCGTTGGAAAGGCAAAGTGCCACCCCTTTCACCGGCTGTCCGAAATGTGGCGTCATATGCGGCGTCCAGTTCACCCGAAACCCCATGTTCGCGGGCTCGAACGGAGTGATCGGCACATTGCGCGCCGCCAATATTGGGGCCCACGCACCGTCGGATCCAAGGCGCGACCAACTCGCTCCGCCCAGGGCGAGCACGGTAACGGAGGGGTGCAGAACGCTCACCCCTTCGGGAGTGTCAAAGCGAAAGCCATCGTTCTGGAATCCGGTCCAACGCCAACGGCTGCGCAGTTCCACGCCTTCGGTTTTCAGCCGCGCCAACCAGGCTCGCAACAGCGGCGAGGCTTTCATAGCCACCGGGAACACCCGCCCGGAGGAGCCTGTGAACACTTCCTGCCCCAAGCCGCGCGCCCAATCCTGCACCTCGTCCGGCCCGAAGGCATCCAGAATCGGCCTCAGCCAGCGCTCGGGGTAGGCCGCTTGAAAGCCCGGGCCGGCATGGGTAAGGTTCAGCCCCGATTTCCCGGCCATCAGGAATTTGCGCGCCGGGCTTGGCTTTGCTTCTGCCAGCAGCACGCGTCGCCCGCCCGCCGCAAGCGCCTCGGCGGCCATCAGCCCGGCAGGCCCGGCCCCGATCACCAAGGCGTCAGGCTGTTGCTTCGTCATGTCAGCTTGGGCATCGCGCGCCTGATCTCGACCACGCGATGCGGATAGGGGATCTCCACCCCGGCCTCTTTCAGGGCGTTCCAGATCGCGAACAGCACCTGACTTTGATACTTGTTCTTGCCGTCATCAATACCCGACACCCAGTATTCAATCGCGAAATCAATGCCGCTGTCGCCAAAGCCGCGCAATTCACAATCCGGGCCTTCTGGTGCGGAAAGCACGAAAGGCAACGCCTCCACCGCAGGTTCGATCAGGCCGGGGATGGTATTGATGTCGGTATCATAGCTGACCGAAAAAGCCGCCTCATAGCGGTTGGCGGAGCCTTGGTCGGAATAGTTCACCACCCGCGTCGTGATGAAATGTTCGTTCGGCACCACGATCCACTTGCCGTCATAGGTTTCCAGAATACAGGCGCGGGCGGTCATCTTGACGATGGTGCCTGCCTCGCCGCCATCCAACTCCACATAGTCGCCAACGGTCGTCTGGCCTTCGACCAACAGGATGACACCCGACACGAAATTTGCCGCGATCTGTTGCAGACCAAGACCGATGCCGACACCCAGCGCACCGCCCAAAACAGCAATGGTGGTCAGGTCAATGCCCATGATGCTCATCAACAGCAGAAAGGCGGCACCGAAGATCGCAATTTCGGCGGCTTTCACGGCCAGTTGCCGCGTTGCAGGGCGCAGTTCCTTCTGTTTCTGGATGTAGTCAGCGCTTTGGCGATTGGACCAGCCACCAAGCCAGAACAACAAGCTGCCCGCGATCAAGCCACGGATCAGCGACAGCACCGAAAAGCGGATATTGCCCAACTCGATCATGGTTTCGCTGAGCCGCAGCATCAGCGGATCCAGCGCGCCAAGCGTGTAAAGCGCAGCAATCGGAATCAAGATATACCGCCCCAACACCCGCAGGAATGGGTCGGTCAAAACCTCGCGCACGAAGGCGCGGATGGCAATGAACAAGAACACCCGCTTGCCAAATGCGATCACGGCGCCTGACCCAAAGAGCGAACGGGTCAACTCCTCCCCGATTGCGGTCAGGCCGTAAGCCAGAAGCGGCAACACAAGCGGCAACAGACCCAACAGAAGCAAACGCGCCTGCGCCATCAAACCTTGTGCGTCTCCGGGCGGGGTCAGCATCCGCGTGATCAATGGCGTGAGTCGTCGGGACATCAGGGTGGCGATGATGAAAGCAACCGCCAGAAGCGCAAATTGCGACCATGCCGCCGGACTCACCAGCCATTCCATCGCCGTATCCGCCACCGGCTTTGCCCAGAGCAGCAGATTCTGCACAAATTGTGGCATATCATCCAAGGTCGCCAATTTCCGCTCCCCGCTGGCCCCATATCTTCTTTGGCAAGAATTGCGACGTTTCACAAGCAAAGCCTGCCGGCGAACGCAAACGCGGACGGGAGCCTTGCAAGTCAGCACTCCGTCGCCAGACACCAGCCAATCGCTTTGATTTCATCTTGGCCCAAATACCTGCGCCGCAGGCATGATTTTTCGTCGAAAAATCGTATCCCGCGACGTCAGCAAGCGTGTCTGCGCCAACTGCTCAGGTTCCCTTGTCAACCCAAAGGGCGCGCCGCAATTCCATCCAGCAGTGCCGTGTGATACCGCTTCAACGCCGGAATATGGCTGCTGCCGTCGGGTGCGGAATTGCCCCGCTTCGGCCAAGATATTCAATGGTCCAACCGGGCTTCCACCGTGAAGGATCGGCAGATTGGCACCGGAGCGGCAGTCAACTGCCACAATCTGCGCGTGATCAGGGGGCACCCGGCAAATTCGCTGTCACCATTGGCAACAAAGGTTGCGTGCCGCCCGATCACCTGTTCCGACCAGGCATCATCGACCAATGGCTTGGTGCCGGAAAATTGCCGGATAAGCGGCAGAATCAGAGCTATAAGCCCGCCGGACCAGCGCTTGCGACGGGTCATGCAAAGTGACAGTAAACAGCCGGGCGCCAAGTGCCTCACAATCTCGCCAGATCGCACCATAAACATCGGTCATCACATCTCTCCGGCAGGTTGTCCGATGGATGGCGTCATCGCGGAGCCATCGAAAGCCGGATCAAGCAGCGCTCCATCACCGCCATTGCGGGTGCGCGACTGGTGGAGCGGAGCGTAAGGTCGGTTTCCAACAATTCGGCCAGCGCCCATTCCAGTACAGCGATGCGCCAACCCTGCAATTGACGCAACATGCGGTCGCGCCGTGGCCCGAACACCCGCATTCTGGTGATTCCGCTGATGGCCCCTTGCGGATCAGTGGCCGCCCCGTGCAGCGCCCGAAAATGCCGCAGCGCGCCGATACACAGCGTCACCGGAGCGACTCCTTGCCCCTCTAATCGTCGCATCAGTGCGCAGACCTGTTGCTGTTCCCGTTCTGCCACGGCGTTGATTACATCGTCTATCTCGGCCTCAATTGTGCCGGGAGCGCAGGCGGCAACATCGGCAGAGGCCAGCGGCACATCGACTCCCCATTGATAAAGCGCAATCTTTTCGAGCGTCTGGCGGAAATCGCCGGGGTCGAGCGATCGGGCCAACACGCCCAAATCCGTCATCGCTTCCGGAGAAATCGCTTTTAAGCCGGCGCGCTTCAACTCCGCTTCAATCTCCTCACGGGTGGGGGGTTCATCATAAAGGCCGATAGAAACACCGGAACCGGAATCATCGAATACCTTTTTCAGCGCCGATTTTCCAGTCAAGTTGCCCGCCGTCACCACAACCACTGCGTCACCCGGCCGCCATTCTTTCAACGCATCCGCCAGCAGCGCCGCCATGCCGTCGGTTGCATCCTCGACAAAAACCACGCGCGGGCCGGGGAAAAAGCCACTCGCCCGCATCGCATCCGACAGCGCCGCCCCATCCTTGCGCAAATCGGCGGCGGGCATCCGGGTCAGGCGCATCTCAGCCTCGCCCGCCTTGCCGACCAGTGCCAGAATCGCCTCCTGCCGTTTCAGTGCCACACGCATCGGGTCGGCACCGAAGATCAGCAATCCAGCCTTCCCGGGATCAGGGGCCGCGAGATACTTTACGGCTTGCAGACCTTTGAGGTTCATTCGGCGTTTGCCCATTGACCGGAGGTGGCCAGCAGTTGCGTGACAATCTGGTCGGCCAGGATCCGCATCAACCGTAGGCTTGCATCCTCTTCCGCCGCCAACCCTGCAACGGTTGATCCCGTTGCGGAATAGGAGGTGAAATTCTCTGCCGTCCCGCCGGTCAGCCGCGCACCAGTGGCAGAATCCGCCAATTCCCACTTCACTGATCCCGTCAAATTATACCGGGTGATCGCGTTGGAGGTCGAAATGGCAACCCCGATAGGGTTCAAACTGATCTGGTAGTTCAGTGCGTAGCGCGGAGAATCAGACGGGCCGAGCCGTTCCTCGATTCGCTCCACCAGATCAAACGCGGGTTTGTCGCGCGGGGCGGCGGCCAGAATGGTGTTTTGCAGCGCCCGCCCGCCGCCGCCGGGCGCATAGGCCGGGGTAAAACCGCAGCCGGGAAGGGCGATCAGCAGCGAAAGCCCCACGAACTGGCGTTTAGACAACCACATTGACGATTCGCCCCGGCACCACGATCAGCTTTTTCACCGGTTGCCCGGCAATGAACTTGATCACAGCATCATCCGCCAGCACCCGCTTTTCAACCTCTGATGCAGGCATGTCCGCCGGAACTGTGATTTCACCGCGCCGCTTGCCGTTGATCTGGATCGGCAGGGTCACATTATCCTGCATCAACATCATCGGATCAGCCTTGGGCCAAGCGGCCTGCGCCACCAAGCCCTTGCCGCCGTGCATCGCCCAAACCTCCTCGGCCAGATGCGGCACCATTGGTGACATCAATTGCGCCAACGTGCGGATCGCCTCGGCCATCGCCGTTTTGCCGGCGTTGGCCTTGCTGACCGTGTTGGTGAACTCATACAGTTTCGCGATTGCCTTGTTGAAGGCAAAGGTCTCAACCGCGTGAGTCACATCTTCCGTCGCGCGGTGCATGGCGCGTAGCAAGTCATCGTCGCCTTGGCCCGCACCATCCGGCATCACGGCGATGCGTTCCGCCAAGGTCCAGACTCGACCCAGATATTTCGCCGTCGCCTCCGCTCCCGATGCCGTCCATTCCACATCCCGCTCCGGTGGGCTGTCCGACATTACGAACCAACGCGCGGTGTCGGCGCCATAGGTCGCGATGATGTTCATCGGGTCGACGACGTTCTTCTTGGATTTGGACATCTTGATGATCGGGCCAACTTCGACCGGGGTGCCATCCTTCAGCGTTGCCCCCGCCTCGGTTCGCAGCACATCTTCCGGCAGCTGCCAAACCCGGCGACCATCCGGCCCGCGTGTGGCATAAGTTTCATGCGTCACCATGCCTTGCGTGAACAGCGCATTGAACGGCTCAATCGCCTTGGCGGGCAGGTGGCCGGTCTTGTGCATCGCACGCGCAAAGAAGCGGGAATACAGCAGGTGGAGAATCGCATGTTCGATCCCGCCGATATATTGGTCAACATTCATCCAATACTCGGCGTCCTCCAGATTGGTCGGCGTGGGCGAATGCGGTGAGGTGAACCTCGCAAAGTACCAAGACGAATCCACAAACGTATCCATGGTATCGGTTTCCCGCCGCGCCGTGGCCCCGCATTTCGGGCATTTGCAATCGCGCCAAGTCGGGTGACGGTCCAGCGGGTTGCCCGGAATGTCGAATGTCACGTCATAGGGCAGTTCAACCGGCAGGTTTTCCTTGGCTTCCGGCACCACACCACACGCTTCACAATGGATCACCGGAATCGGGCAACCCCAATAGCGTTGCCTGGAGACCCCCCAATCGCGCAGGCGGTAATTGGTGACGCCATGGCCGACACCTTTCGATTCGCAAAAATCAATCGCCAGATCGACCGCAGCCGCGCCGGTCTGCACCTCATCCCCCGCGAAGCCGCGAATATAACGGACAGGTTCGGATTTCAGCGGAACGAATGCCTCGGTCAACACGTCTTCGTCTGTTCCTACCGGCACAAAGACCGGCGGAATCGGCAGATTGTACTTCTGTGCGAAATCAAAATCGCGCTGGTCATGCGCCGGACAGCCGAAAATCGCGCCGGTGCCATAGTCCATCAGCACGAAATTCGCGATGTAGACCGGCATTTCCCATTCGGTATCAAACGGATGCCGGACGCGCACGCCCGTATCCAGCCCGCGCTTTTCGGCCTTCTCCAACGCCTCTTCCGAGGTGCCGATCTTGCGGCATTCGGCCACGAACGCCGCCACATCCGGGTCATGTCGCTCCAAATGCTTGGCCAGCGGATGATCCGGTGAGATTGCCGCAAACGACGCCCCCAACAACGTATCGGGCCGTGTCGTATACACCTCTACCCGGTCAAAACCGTCCGGCGCATCCACGGTCGAGAACGCAAACTGCAAGCCACGCGATTTCCCGATCCAGTTCGCCTGCATCAGGCGCACCTTCTCCGGCCAATCCGTCAAACCGTCGAGTGCCGCCAACAACTCCGCCGAATAATCGCTGATCTTGAAGAACCACTGCGTCAGCTCGCGCCGCTCCACGACAGCCCCCGACCGCCAGCCCTTGCCGTCGATCACCTGCTCATTGGCCAGAACGGTCATATCCACCGGGTCCCAGTTCACCACCGCATTCTTGCGATACACCAAGCCCTTTGCCATCATGTCGATGAACATCGCCTGCTGCTGACCGTAATATTCTACATCGCAGGTTGCAAATTCACGAGACCAGTCAATCGACAGGCCCAACGGCTGCATCTGCCCGCGCATGTCGGCAATATTGCCGTAAGTCCAGTCTTTCGGATGCCCTCCGCGCTCCATCGCGGCATTCTCGGCCGGCATCCCGAACGCGTCCCACCCCATCGGATGCAGCACCGAAAACCCCGCGGCCGCCTTATACCGCGCCACCACATCGCCCATGGTGTAATTGCGCACATGCCCCATATGGATACGCCCCGACGGATAGGGGAACATCTCCAAC
>NZ_JAKDLJ010000155.1 GCF_030452865.1 Pseudorhodobacter sp. | reverse complement strand
CCTGGCTCTCACCGCAGGACTACACCGGGGGCATGTGGCATTTCCATGAATTGGCGGGGCGGCCCCTGTTCCTCTCGCCCGCGACTGAAAAACGCTTTCGCATCACATGCGAGACCAACGGTTACCAAGGCGTGGTCTCGGCGGAAGCAGCGGGCCTGATCGCAACCCTTTTCGCCCTTTCGCACCTGTCGTTCCAGCACGACTCTGACCAACTCGCAGACGCCTATTTGCGGCTTTACGCCTTCGCGGGGGATCATCCCGAGGCGGGCGAGATCTTCAAAGCCATTGACTGAAGGGATGAGTGCCCCTCCCTCGCAGGGGGGGCATGGCTCAGCCCCAGAGCTTCAGCAAGGCGGCACGCTGCGCGGCATGTTTTTCGGGGTTGTCGCGCTTCAGCTTGTTCAAGTTGAGGAGCTTCCACTTCACGGCCGGCAAGTCGGCAGCTTGCGACCGGTCGATCGCGGCATAGTCAGGCTCCCCGTCCTGCAGCGACAGGAGGAACCGCTTGGCCTTGTCATCGAGCCTCGCCCGCAGATCGGCGACCAACCTCAGGCGCGTCGCCAGCAGTGTATCGAGAGGGACGGGTGTCCGGGTCATGCCTTCGAATTCTCGCGCATAGGGTTGCGCGAGGTCGATCAGGTTGGGGTCGAGCAACTCGTGCGCCGGACGCGGTGAACTCGCCACATAGATCAGGAAGGTGTGGAACAGGTCCGGTGTCAGGCCCTCGTTTTCGTAAAGGAGCGTGACGTCGTAGAGATCCCGGGGATGCTGCCTGTCCAGGGCGGCGTGCAGCTTGCCTGCAAACAGGTCCTCGAACGAGACGATCTGCATCTCGGCATAGCCATATGCATCTTCCACGACGGCCGAGATGGTCCGGATCTCCGGCTCGTGGACGACGCCCCGGGTCACGGGCGAGGTTTCGATCTTGATCTCGGCGTTGTTCAGGCGCGTCAAGAGTCGAGTGGCACCGCCGCCGCCCCCCTGGATGCGCTGAGATCTCGCGCCGCGAATGCCGGCCTCGATGGAGGCCGCGATGCGGTCCATCGCGGCGTTGATCTCGTCCAGGCTCTCGGCGCGGTCCTTGATTGGCAGGTAAGTCAGGTCAATATCGACCGACAAACGTGGCAGATCGCGGTAGAACAAGTTGATGGCCGTCCCGCCCTTGAGCGCGAAAACCTTCTCGCCCGCGACATGGGGAAGGACGCGCACGAGGAGCGCAACTTGGGCTTCATAGGTCTCACGCGCCACTTTCGGCCTCCGGCTTCACGAAGTTTTGCGGCACCATGATCCGATAGCGCGGGTGGATCTTGCCGCCCTGAACCAAGGCTCGGTCGCCGCTCCCGAGGTCGAACGCCTGTGGGTCGATCCGCTTGCGCCAGGGATGATCGTGGCGGTCGGCGAAGACGAAGAACAGGCGCTTGACCTTGATCTTCCGGCACGTCTGCAGGAGCTCGGAAAGCAGCCTCGGGCGCAGGGTCGTCAGGCTCTCGAAGACCATGTCGAGGGTGTGGAAACTTTCTTGGTCGGGCAATTCGTCCATGGCTTCTAGGATCGCGCGCTCTGGCGTCGACAGGGTAAGGCCCCAGTCCCAGGGCAGGCCCTTCTTGTTGTCTTGGGTTACGCCCAGCTTTGGATCTGCGAACAAGGAACGGGAGCGGATATTGATCGGGGCATCCGTCGGCAGTTTGACCAGCCAGTTCGGGACATTTTCGCCATAAACCCAGACCGGAGCACTTTCCCCTAGGCGGAGATAATGTGCATGTCCCTGTTCGCCGAGTGCGGTCATGCCGCCGACATGCAGATCATGGCCCATGATGTGCTGCGTTGAAAGTATGCAAGTCTTCCAGTCGATGCCGTTCGACGTCGGTGTGGCTGGGGTGTTGGGGAGTGGGCGGCGGAAGACGCCTCGAGTGATACGCTCCAGCCAGCCGCGTTTCACATAATCGCGGAAACTCTCATAGGCGATGCCTTGCGAGACGAGCCAAGCGGCATCAACCAGATACCCGGCGGGCACAGCGCCGAGCAGTTTCTTTAGATTTTGTGATCGTGCGGCGTCCATAGCGCTTAAAGTGGCATATTTCTAAAGAGAAGACCACTGGTTTCTTTGATGAGTGAGAGTTTTCAGCGTCAAGGGCACTCCAAATCTGTGATTTTCAAAGAAGCTGGTGGGCAGCCTCAAACACAGGGAGATCCATGGAAGCGGGGGTTTCAAGATGACTGATGGACTGCAGTGGTTGCCAAATGTCGGTTTGGGCACCTCTCGGCGTACCGCCGGGGACCGGGCCTTGGTCCTGCGGACGGGAGCCTGCCTTTGCAGTCTCCCCCCATGCGGGCAACAGTCCCTGGCGCAAGAAGAAATGTGAGGGCTACCGGTTCCCGTCGATCCACTTCGACATCAGCCCCTTGTCGCGGAAACATTCATCCGGCACGGCGCGGCGTTTGATCCTTGCGAGTTTCTCCGCGAACGCCACCTGCTTTGAGCTCGGGCGCGGGTCTGACGCAGCGGCAGATTTCATCTGACCTTGTGCGTCAATCCAAGCGCTGAGACTACGTCGGTCTTGCTGAACCTCCCAGGGCAAAAGCGTCTGATTGCGCAAGGCAAGCGAGCGCGCATAGGCGATCTGCTTTGGCGTCGCGGGCAGGGCATAGGTAGTGCTGTCCATCAGAAAACTCCCTTGCTGGCTTGAACTCCAATATAGAACATAACACGAACAAAATCAAGCTGACTGACGCGATCATTACGGGTCGAGAGGAAGAGGAGGGCTGGGAAAGTTCAGGTCCGAGGATGCCCGAGAGAGGGTGTCCGGGCCTGATCCTGTCCCTCATCCCGGAGTTTTCTGATGAACCAACTTGCCCCCGTCGCTCACGAGCCAGCACTTGCGCCCGTTCTTACAATCGCACCACCAGATACTGCTGCTGCGATCATTGCCGTGGCCGAGGCCCTGCAGCCCGATCTGGCGCAAGGGTTTCAGATCGACGCGCTGCGCCTGCGGCTAGAGATGGAGCGCGCCTTTGGCGGCTCGGATGCCATGGGGGCCTGGGATTGGAAGCTCGCTTACGAGGGGGGCGAAGTGGCGCTGGTCCTCTTTCTGCGCAAGTTCGGCCGCCCGCTTCTGGCCCGGGCCGGTTCGCCCGCAGCACTGCTGCCGATCCTCGCCAAGGTAGCTGGCCTCTTGCCCACGCATACCCGGCGCTCGGAAGAGATGGAGCGGTTTCAGCAATTTTCGACGCCGCTGCCCATGGGGCTCGCGGCGCTGGCGGCAGCGCAGATCACATCCCGTGACCTTGTCCTCGAGCCTTCGGCCGGGACTGGGCTTTTGGCGATCCTCGCGGAAATTGCGGGCGGCAGCCTCGCGCTCAACGAGCTGGCCGACACCCGCGCCGATCTTCTGCGCCTGCTGTTCCTGGGCCGTCCGGTCACCACGTTCGACGCCGCCCAGATCGACGATCATCTCGACGCCAGCATTCGCCCGAGCGTCATCCTGATGAACCCGCCATTTTCTGCGGTGGCACATGTTGATGGCCGCAATACGGAGGCCACAGCGCGCCATATCCGCTCGGCACTTGCCCGGCTCGTGCCCGGCGGTCGGCTTGTTGCCATCACGGGTGCTGCTTTTGCACCTGATGCGCCCTCCTGGTCTGAGACCTTCGGTCGCCTGACCGAGACGGCCCATCTGGTGTTCACCGGCGCGGTGTCGGGTGCAGCCTTCGCCAAACATGGCACCAGTTTTGAGACCCGGATTTCTGTCTTTGACAAATGCCGGGGTGGAGAGTTGGGCGGCATCACGGCAGATCTCACCCAGCCGATGGCTGCCGATGTCGCCAGTCTGATGACGCGGATCACCAGCGAGGTGCCGTCGCGCCTCGCCATGGAACCAAGCGCACCCACAGGGCAGGGCGCTCGTTCCCTCCTTCCGGCAAATCCTTCCCGATCCACGGCTGCCAGCGTCGGCAAACCTCGTGCGCCCGTTGAAGCATCGCCGTCCCGGTCTCAGCCGTCGCCTCAGGCCGAAGATATTGCCTACACCCTGCGGGACGGCAGCGAGGTTGAGGCCACCACGCGCCTGTCAGATGCGATCTATGAGACCTTCCGCCTGCAGGCGATCGATATCCCCGGTGCGGAACCGCACCCGACCAAGCTGGTTCAATCCGCCGCCATGGCCTCGGTCGCACCGCCAAAACCCAGCTACTGCCCCCAGCTGCCCGTCGCCCTCTTGCGGGACGGCCTGCTGTCCGATGCCCAGCTTGAAACGGTGATCTATGCCGGTGAAGCGCACGGCGCTTTTCTTGCCGGGTCTTGGACCGTCGATGAAACCGCTGATCTTGTCTCTGCCGCACCTGACGATGCCAATAGCGCCGTCCGCTTCCGCCGCGGCTTCTTCCTAGGCGATGGCACGGGCGCAGGCAAAGGCCGCCAGTCGGCCGGGATCCTGCTCGACAATTGGTGCAAAAGTCGGCGCAAAGCGATCTGGATTTCCAAGAGCGATAAGCTGTTGGAAGATGCGCAGCGCGACTGGTCCGCGCTCGGTCAGGAACGGTTGTTGGTCACACCACTCTCGCGGTTTGCGCAAGGTCGCGAGATTCCGCTTTCCGAGGGCATCCTCTTCACCACCTATGCGACGCTGCGTTCCGAGGAGCGCGGCGCCAAGAAATCCCGCGTCGACCAGATCGTCGATTGGCTCGGGGCGGATTTCGACGGGGTGATCCTGTTTGACGAAAGCCATGCCATGGCCAACGCCGCCGGATCGAAAGGGGATCGCGGCGATACCGAAGCCTCGCAGCAGGGCAAAGCGGGCTTGCGCTTGCAGCACAAACTGCCGAATGCCCGCGTGGTCTATGTTTCCGCCACAGGTGCCACTTCGGTGCACAATCTGGCCTATGCGCAACGCCTCGGCCTTTGGGGTGGGGAGGATTTCCCGTTCGCCACCCGCGCCGAATTCGTCGAGGCCATCGAGGCCGGTGGCGTCGCCGCGATGGAGGTCCTCGCCCGCGATCTCCGATCTCTCGGCCTCTACACATCCCGGTCGCTGTCCTACGATGGCGTCGAATATGAAATGCTTGTGCATGCCCTGACCCCTGAGCAGTGCGGCATCTACGATGCCTATGCCGGGGCCTTTGCCATCATCCACAACAATCTCACAGCGGCACTGGAAGCGTCAAACATAACCGGTGAAAGTGGTTCCACGCTGAACCGCCAAGCCAAATCCGCTGCTCGCTCGGCCTTCGAGTCCGCCAAGCAGCGCTTCTTCGGCCACCTGCTGACGTCGATGAAAACCCCCACGCTGATCGCGGCCATCGACGCAGATCTGGCGGCCGGCCATGCCGCCGTCATCCAGATTGTCTCGACCGGCGAGGCGCTGATGGAACGCCGTTTGGCAGACATCCCAACCGATGAATGGAACGACATCCGCGTCGACATCACGCCGCGGGAATACGTCATGGATTACCTCGCGCATTCCTTTCCGGTGCAGCTCTACGAGCCCTTCACCGACAGCGAAGGTAATCTCTCCTCTCGGCCCGTCACCCGCGATGGCCAGCCAGTCGAATGCCGTGAGGCCGTGCGCCGTCGTGACGCGCTGATCGAACACTTGGCCAGCTTGCCACCTGTGCCGGGCGCGCTTGACCAGATCGTCCAGCGCTTCGGCACCGATATCGTGGCCGAAGTCACCGGCAGATCGCGCCGTATCGTGCGCAAGGGCGAGGGTGCTGCTGCCCGTCTTGTGGTTGAGTCCCGCGCCGGGTCCGCCAATCTTTCTGAGGCCGCCGCCTTCATGGATGATCAGAAGCACATCCTGATCTTCTCCGAGGCAGGCGGCACGGGCCGCAGCTACCACGCCGATCTCGGGGCCAAGAACCAGCGTTTGCGGGTCCACTATCTGCTGGAACCCGGCTGGAAAGCTGATGCGGCGATCCAAGGTCTTGGCCGCACAAACCGCACCAATCAGAAGCAGCCACCGCTGTTCCGCCCTGTCGCCACCGATGTGAAAGCAGAAAAGCGCTTCCTCAGCACCATCGCACGCCGCCTCGACACACTCGGGGCGATCACGCGTGGTCAGCGCCAAACTGGCGGGCAGGGGTTGTTCCGCCCCGAGGACAACCTGGAATCGCCCTACGCCCGCGATGCCCTACGCCAACTCTATCGTCGTCTCCATCGCGGCGATGTGGCGGGCTGTTCGCTCATGGCCTTTGAAGAGGCCACCGGCCTCAGTCTTTGTGATGACAACGGCCTCAAAGACGACCTGCCGCCCATCACCACTTTCCTCAATCGCCTGCTGGCGCTCACGATCAACATGCAGGGCATCCTATTCTCAGCCTTTGAAGACCTGCTCGAACAGCGCATTGAAGGCGCCATCGCCGCCGGGGTTTATGACCTCGGCCTCGAAACCCTGCGCGCCGAAAGCTTCCGCGTCACCGATCGTAAGGTGATCTACACCCATCCCGGCTCCGGCGCAGAAACCCAGCTTCTGACCATCACCCAAAAGCAGCGCAATGCGCCGCTGTCACTGGCCGATGCTCTGGACTGGTATGAGGACCCAAAGGCACGGTTTCTGGTCAACAGCCGGTCAGGGCGCGCTGCGGTGCAGGTGCCCGCAACCAGCCTGATGCTCGACGACGGCACGATTGAGCCGCGCATTCGCCTGATCCGCCCGACTGAGGCCAGCACGTTTCCGGTCAAGATGATGGAGGATACGCATTGGCTGGAAGCTGACAGGGCGACATTCATCGCGGCATGGAGCACGGAACTGGTCGAGGTGCCCGAATTCTCGGAAACCACCTTGCACATCGTGGCAGGCTTGCTGCTGCCGATCTGGAAGCAGCTGCCCCAGGACGAAACCCGGGTTTACCGTCTGCAGTCAGACGCAGGCGAGCGCATCATCGGCCGCCGCGTCTCGCCTGCCTGGGTCGCAACCACGCTGGTGGCGGATGCGCCAGAGCTATCGGCGGCGCAGGTGCATGCCCTCGTGCTGGAGGGCAAGACCGTGGTGCAACTGGCCGAAGGGCTGGAGCTGCACCGCTCCCGCGTCATGGGGGTCAACCGGATCGAGCTTTCTGGCTTTACGGAAAGCCAGAAGGACCGGCTCAAGGCCGATGGGCTCTTTTCGGAAATCATCGCCTGGAAATTGCGGTTGTTCTGCCCGGTCGACACTGGCGGCATCACAACATTGGATCGCTTGATTGCACGATATCCGGTGACGGGATTAAATACACGCGGGGGTTGTTGAGGTATGTATTCCGAAACCGATGATTTGATCCGCGCGCTGGCGGAGAATGCCGAGGGCGTCTGCCGCCACTACCTTCCCGCTGGACGGCGGGAAGGTTCTTATTGGATCGTTGGCGATCTGCAAAATAACCCCGGCCGGTCGCTCTTCGTGCGGCTGACTGGCCCCACATCTGGTCCGGGGGCGCGGGGTAAATGGCAAGATGCCGCCGTCGGATTGCACGGCGATCTGCTCGATATCATCCGCGAGCGGACGGGGATCACGCGCTTTCCCGATCTTCTGGCCGAAGCCCGCACCCCTCTTGGCCGTCCGCAGCCGGTCCTGCCGGATACGCCAGTCGCAAGAAAAGCCAAGGCCCCCGGTGGCACGCGCAACGCAGCCGCGCGCTTGTTCGCGGCCTCGGTGCCTGTCGCAGGCACGCTTGCGGAAACCTACCTCCGCTCCCGAGGCATCACCCAAATGGCGGCGAGTGAAGCCCTGCGTTTCCACCCGAAGTGCTGGCATCGGGAGGGGGATCAGACCAAGCCTGTCCCCAGACCTGCCATGATCGCCGCGGTCACCGATGGGGCAGGGGGTTTGCAGGGCGTGCATCGT